>CBDUUJ010000005.1:0-20688 GCA_965370205.1 uncultured bacterium | reverse complement strand
ATCGTTCAATTCGGGTCTCCTCGACCATCCCGTCTACACAAGACCGCCGGAGTTTCGCGGAATGAAGGTTCCGGAGGTGCTTATGGGGGGAGACCATGCTAAAATCGAGACATGGCGCGCGATGAAACGAAGGGAATTAACCGGACGTAACAGACCGGATTTACTGGACGATCCGCTTTCGTCTGTTGAATAGTATTGCCTGCACTTGGAAAGATCCGCTGGAGTTTCACTGAAAGCGGAAGGAGTGATTTTAATGACTGATAACGAAAAAAATACCGATGAAATTCCTGAGGAAGAAAAGCCTGAGGAATCTGATATTGACACCGGAGCTGAACCTTCAGAGGATGAAGCGGCTGCATCGGAATCTGTCGCTGAAGTAACAAAAGAAGACGAAAAACCTGAGACATCCGAGCCTGCCGGGGAGCCTGAGAAAGAACCGGTCATGGCGGTATCGGAGGAAGAGGAAGACGTCGAAATTGAGGAAGAGGCAGAGGAAGAGAAGGTTGAAGAGCCTGCCAGGGAACAGGAAGCCGAAGAAGAAGAGAAGATATCCTGTTACGATAAAGTTGCCGCTCTGATGCAGGGATCGTTCCGGGATGACCTCCCCGATTTCCGTCCCGGCGACACTGTGAAAGTGCACGTGAAAATTGTCGAGGGCAGCAAGGAACGAATCCAGGTGTTCGAGGGTGTGGTTATTGCGCTGAAACACGGCGGACTCGACCGGACATTCACCGTGCGGAAAACGTCGTGGGGTGTCGGAGTGGAGAGGACTTTCTTCCTGAACTCACCGAAAATCGATAAGATCAAGGTTGTGCGCAGGGGACGTGTCCGTCGCGCGAAGCTGTACTATCTTCGCGAAAGGGCGGGAAAATCCGCGCGAATCAGGGAGCGCAGACCCGGCAAGACCTGATTTACTGGACAATGATAATTTCAATGGGCCGGCATACATGACCGGCTCTTTTTTTTTAAGTATAATGCCAGCCGTCCGTATGACTGTTCCCGAACCAAAACTGAATTTCGAAACAAGCGTCGAGCTTGACTTCGCAGCCGGCAGGCCCGATCCGAAAACCGTTAAATGTGGCAGCGATATTACGCTTGTCGCCAGGTTTCGTGATTTTCTCGGCGAACCCACCAAGGAAACCGGCAGGATTACTCTGAGTACATCCCAGGGGGAGTTATCGCTTCCGAACGGCGGCGCAAGTGGAAGCGAGATAGTGCTTGAAGCGGGGGAGGTTCCGATCGGCGACACAGGCGAGTTCCCGATAATTTTCAGGCCGGGGAATGAGTTTGGGAAAGTTGAAGTTGCCATTTCATGCGATCTTGGCGAATCGAAACTGGAGATTGTCGTGCCCGCCCCGTCGGGATTCGCGCTAGCCGAGATGATGGAAAGCATTATTTACGCTTTTCTGGTGGCGATCGTGATCCGCATTTTATTTTTCCAGACCTTCTGGATTCCGTCCGGCAGCATGGAGCCGACTCTTTTTGAGGGCGACCGGATAATCGCGAATAAGTTGATTTACCGCCTGAGAGAGCCTCAGCGTGGAGAGGTTATAATTTTCAGGGTGTTTCAGCCGCCCAGACGGGGAATGCCCGGACGATTAACTCTTGATGAGGCTATCGAGGCTGCGGAGAACCTTCAATCCAGAGGATTGGCGATTGACGAGAAGGATGAGGATGAGGATGTTGCCGAATTTACAGTCGAGGTTCAGGACTATATCAAAAGGGTGGTGGGTCTTCCGGGTGATGTTATCGAGATCGTGGATGGGGAGATCTACCTGAACGGGGAGGTGCTGATCGAGAATGTCAGTACCAGACCGCCGGATTATAATCGTTACGGACCGGTTACAGTACCGCCCGGCGAGGTGTTCGTGCTTGGGGACAACCGATCCAATTCCCAGGACAGCCATGTTATCGGAACCATCCCGATGCGGAACATCGAGGGTCGCGCTGAAGTGGTGTTCTGGCCGCCAAATCGGATTGGGATGATATCTCAGGGTAAATGAAACAAATATCGCAGTTGTCCATTGCAGAAAATAATGCCGTCAAATCATAAAAAACAACCCGGACAGGGTCCTTTCGACTTCGATCCCGGAACGAAATCCGTACGGGATGAACCCCTTGATGAATTCTACTTATCAATGGGATTTCTGAATATCGCCGGTGTCGATGAGGCGGGCAGGGGAGCGCTGGCGGGACCTGTCAGCGCGGCTGCGGTGATACTTGGATCGGCGGAAATTGACGGGCTGAACGATTCGAAGAAACTCACTCCCGGCATTCGCGCGGAACTCTGCGATTTAATCTGGCGGAAGGCGAAATGCGTGGGGGTTGCAATGGTTGGATCGGGACGGATTGATGAATCAAACATTCTTCAGGCAGCCATGGAAGCGATGGCACTCGCGGTTCGCATGCTTGCCGAAACTCCAGGGATCGTTCTGGTGGATGGCAACCAGGTTCCGGCGGGAATCGAAAATACTGTCGCGATTGTGAAAGGTGATTCAAAATCCCGAAATATAATGGCCGCGAGTATCGTTGCGAAAGTGACACGTGATCGCTGGATGGATCGGGTCGCGTCTGAATATCCTGAATACGGATTTGAAAAGCACAAGGGTTATGCCGTGCCCGCTCATTACAAGGCTCTTGAAAAATGCGGCGTGACCCCCATACACCGAATGACATTCGCTCCGTGCAGGAAGGTCGCCGGGGGGTTGCAGGGAGCGGGCGGTACGGGTAAAATTGATCCTCGCGAATATGAAGGACCGGATCGGGAGAGGTCTTTATGACATCTCGACATGATCACGGCGGTCCGGGTGATTCCGGTGAGTCGCGCCGGAGGAAATCGCTTGGCAGGGCCGGAGAATCGGTTGCACAACGATTTCTTGAGAAAAATGGCTTCCTGATTATTGAGGAGAATTATCGCCTGAGGGCCGGAGAGATTGATATAATAGCGTTGAAGGATCGGATGCTTATTTTCTGCGAGGTAAAGACAAGGCTGGACTATTCGGAGTGTGTGGCTGAGGACTACAGTGAGACTCAGCAGCGCAGGATGGTCGGAATAAGTGAGGAATTTCTTGTTCGGAATGAGAACAGGCTTCCGAGAGATTACGATGTCAGGTACGATTTGATTGTTGTGGGGGATGGTCCCGGCGGGGTACTGGAAGTGAAAGATCACATAACGGACGCATTTCGTCCGACATAAAAGATAAACACACAGCAAGACACAAGGAGATCAGCAATGGCACTTGATCCAGCAACTGCGGAAACCCGTCTTAAAGAGGCGCTTGGTGAATGCAGGAACAAGAATTTCGAAAAAGGCCGGGACCTTCTGGAGAGTTTGATCGCGGATGACCCTGAGAACCACGTCGCGATAGATGCTCTGGGTAAGGTCCTGGTAATCATGAGAGAGCCGGATGAGGCGATCGAGATGTTTAAAAAGGCGATTGATGTCCGTCCCGATTATGTAAAGGCGATTTTAAACCTGGCGCAGACCCACTACCGGATGGGTGATTTATCCGAGGCCAGGAACTACTACGGGAGGGTAGTGGAGTATGAGCCGAAGAATGCGGACGGGCATTTCGGACTGGCCAATGTGTACAGGAAGACCGAGAAATACAAGGACGCGATCCGGGAGTATAACGATGCCCTGGCGATAGATGCCAAGGATGCGCAGGCTTATATAAACCTTGGTCTGTGCCATTTCAAGGTCGAGAACTATCATGATGCGATCTATAACTTCACGATGGCTCTTGAACTCAGTGATAAGGATATCCCGAAGGCCTTCATGAATCTGGCATTGAGCCTGGAGAAGACCGAGCGATATGCCGAGGCCAGCGAATACTGGGAGAGATACCTGGATACCCAGCCCAAGGATGCATACCTGGATATGGCTATCGAGCATCTCGCCTTATGTAAAACCAAGTTCTGAACATTATAGAAAAGGCTTTGACATGCGGAAACACTTGTGTTAGAGTATTTTATCCCTTATTGATAAGGGGTATTGGTGCAAAAAAAAATGCAGAATGCATTGCTCCTAAGGAGGATTGTGGTATAATTGTGTGGAAACCTTAAGTTTCCGTACCCATTGTTTTTCCGCACGCTTTCCAATCTCCAAACAACAACAAACGAAATATTCGGGTGGAATTTTCATCATTGGTATGGAGTTTTAGCAAATTGGGATACATTTCATATTATCATACATATCATACACTTCGCGCAAAGCGCGAAGGAAGCGAGGTCGAGATATGAAAATCAGAGAGAAAGGTTTCACTCTGATCGAGTTGCTGGTCGTTATTACCATTATTGGTATTCTGGCGGCCATTGCACTACCGAACTACATTAAGGCCAAAAACAAGGCCAAAGAAGCAGAAGTAAAAGCCAACTGCCACACGATTCAGATTGCTCTCGAGAGGTACATGACGGATAACAACGAGTATCCGCATTATCTGCTCGGCGGCGACATCGATGGCTGGCTGAACTGGCACTATAAGTTTAACGGTGTCAATGACATGGGTATGAGCGGTGGTCGTGTAGCGGCCAATGACCGCCTGCAGGATCCTATGATCGAGTATGACTACATCACCAGCTATCCACAGAATCCTTTTGTTGGTGACGGTCAGATCATTATCCGGCAGACCAATGTCGATGGAACCGACAACCAGGGCGATGGCGACCCCAGGTTCGGTTACAAAGGCAATATCATGGGTCAGGGTCTTGACGACATGAACTTCTTCCGTGGCGCAACACATCCGGGTCCGTTCTTCTGGAGCGAGGTTGAGACACGCAGAACTCTGGACCGTGGCGCGTGGATGAATGTTCCTCCCGCATTTATCAGCGGTGGATCCTTCGATACCGAGATGTACTACCTGTTCGGAGGTTTCCGATTCCATCCGGACGATATCGATCCAACCAGGCAGACAAGCGACGTTATTTTCACGTACTGGCCTGGTAACTTCTTCTATAAGGCCACTTCGGACCAGGTCATCAGCCGCCAGGGCTGGACGATCCCGGTCCCGAACACCAATATCGGTGGTCACTACAACCGCTATCTTATTGGCGGTTACGGTGCCGAAGGAACAAACGGAATTGATATCATCAGGTTGATCTGGTACAACCCCGATGGTGATACAGTGCATTGGCGCTGCCCGCCGCCGTTTGATTTCGACTGCTTCTACTGCGGCTACGAGCTGTTCACCGGTGGATTCGGTCAGCCCGGTGGCCTGCCTGAGGTATTCGGCGGTGGCGATGTGTGGAGCGGTCCGTGGAATCCTTACAACAAGAGTGAGGAACATCTGGATGATTTCATCTATGGCGCTCCTGATGGCGTTCCGGACGGTGTTATTCTTGTCCTGGACAGCGGCTCCGAAGTTATGGCCTATGTGAAGTAACTATCAGAAAAAAAAATTGTTATTAATGCCCGTCAGTGGGCAAGTACAATAATTTTCAATAAACGGAAGTGATAAGATGAAGCACAAAAGAGAAAGTGGCTTCACGCTAATTGAGCTTCTCGTCGTAATTACGATTATCGGGATTCTTGCGGCTATCGCACTCCCGAACTATATTAAGGCGAAAGACAAAGCGAAGGAAGCCGAGGTTAAGGCCAACTGCCACACACTTCAGATTGCCCTGGAGCGCTACGCTACAGATCATTCTGGCGCTTATCCCAACTATATTCTGGGTGGCGACACTCGAGGCTGGGACGAGCGATCCGGATGCCGGGCACTTACAATGCCGGCGTCTGAGGATACCAGGCCCCCTCGTGATCCCCTGATCCATTTCGCCTATGTTTACAGCTATCCGGACAACCCGTTCATCGATGCCGGTGAGGGTATCACGTCGGTCATAGCATGGACCGGCGCGAGTCTCGATCTTGGCGATGGCGACATCAGGTTCGGATGGACCGGGGAACTCATGGGGAACTGTATGGACGATCCACGGTTCCTGTTCAGGGGTTACAATGATCCAACTCGGTTGCAGTGGACGTTGTATCCGGTTCCCGGTGCATACCTGGGGATTCTCAACGGCAACAGCCCAAACACATTCTATTGTATGGGTGGGCTGCCGCAGTGGTCAAGGGAGAATCTTGGAGAGAGCGATCTTGAGGGCGAAGCCATCAAGGCGTTCTGGCCGGGACAGTTCTTCTATCGATGTGGTGGCGATTTCTTCATCGCCAACCCGTTAAACGTATCAGGGTCAGAGTATGAGAGTATCTGGGGCTGGCCCTATATGCGTGTTAATAAGTACATCCTTGGTGGTTACGGTTCGCCCCGTACTGATGGACTGGATGTCATTCGCCTGACTACTGAAGAAGGCGGTGCAGCCAGTACACAGGGTGGAGCGATCTCCGGAATGATCTCGGGTCAATACTATCAGGATAGTACCGACCCCGAGCGCGATGCAAGCCATCCCGACTTCGATGTTGAGATTGGTTACTCCAATCCCGAGGTCTTCGGTGGCGGTGAGCGTGGAAAAATGCCGCAGATGCCTTATTATGCTGCAGGTACCCACGCATGGCTGTTCGGTGCTCCGGACGGTTATCGCGACGGTGTCATCCTGGTTCTGACCAGCGGATCGGACTCGGCGAAGTTTACCGAATGGCGAGGCTGAGCTTAGTTGTAAATTGTCCTGATTAATCTTATTCCGATTATTTCAGGCTTAGCTTTACCAGACACCCTGGATTTTCTTTCCCAGATAACCAGTAACTTGCCCACTGACAATATTCGGCGCTCCCTTTCGAGGGGGCGCTTTTTACATTGCATCCAATAACTTGTTTATATTTCCAGTCCCTGTCGATCGATAGCATGTGTTAGAATCAATTGATGAAAGGGAGGATTGCTATGGTGAAGAAGCTCATCGAACAGAAAGGATTCTCATTGATAGAATTTGTCGTGGTTGTGAGTGTGCTGGCGATTTTTCTTATAATTATCATTCCTGGCTGCACCGATAACAATCGTTATTTAGCAAGAGAAGCTGAGGTCAAGGCTAACTGCCATTCCATACAGGTCGCCCTGGAGCGATATTTCACTGATAACAACGAATATCCGCATTACCTTCTTGGCGGTGATGTTAGAGGCTGGAATAACTGGCACTCAGTGTGGGATGGCGTGAATGATATTGAAATGAGCATGGGGCGAGTCGCAGCAAACGACCGCGTTAAGGATCCACTTATCGAGTATGATTATATCTGGAGTTATCCATCTAATCCATTTGTGGACCAGGGCAGTGAAATTATACTCCGTACTAATCAGGATAATTCAGCAAGTCCTGGTGGTGGCGATCCAAGATTTGGTTTTACCGGTGTAGTGATGGGTCAGGGACTGGATGATTTAAATCTTTTTTGTGGCGCTGTTTTGAAAGAAGGCGATCGGATTTATCTATCGGAAGTTGAAACCCGAAGGACCCTCGATCATGGTGACTGGATGAATGTTCCTGAGGCTTTCGATGAATTTAAAGATAAAAATCGTTATTACCTCTTTGGTGGCTGGCGTATAAATAATACTGATCAGGAATATTTTTCTTACTGGCCTGGTAATTTTTTCTATAAAGGAACAACATCATCTGTCATTTGCAGACATGGGTTCGCATTCCCATGGCCGAATGCAAATCAGGGAGGGTGGTTCAATAGATATATACTTGGTGGATACGGAGCAGAAGGAATAGAAGGCATGGATATTATCCGCCTTGAACCTATTGATCCAAACGGTGAAAGAGTTGCCTGAAAATTATTTTTACCTGATGATGATTTAGTATTCTGCGGTTATGAATTTTACAGTGAAGAACCGTTTAATTATGGAGGGTTGCCGGAAGTTTTTGGTGGTGGTGATGAATACAACGGTCCACAATTCTGGGGGGATGGACAATCGGATGCTGAATTCATTTACGGTGCTCCGGATGGTGTCCCGGATGGGGTCATTATTGTTCTGACTGACGGTGGTAATCAGATGGAATTCAAGGACTGAAGTTGCGGATGATGACGGAGACGTCATCACGCCCGACGGCGGGACGCCCTCGCTCCGTTATTAGACATCCTTGATCCAATAAATGAGCATTTCCAGCCGGCATCATAAACAAACGCCGCTTGGAAAAGCGGCGCACCAGTCTCGTTTTTAGTTACTACTTTCAGGATGGAAACGCCTGGGCGGTGAAATCGTATGTGAAATTATACCGCTCCTCCGGATTTTTCCGCATGCATTCCTCGCAGATTTGCACGAGATGGTCGGGAGCGTTCGGG
Source organism: uncultured bacterium (assembly GCA_965370205.1). Taxonomy (GTDB): domain Bacteria; phylum JAJVIF01; class JAJVIF01; order JAPKYR01; family JAPKYR01; genus CBDUUJ01. The sequence continues at coordinate 12,464 of CBDUUJ010000005.1, read as the reverse complement.
TTAAGCTCCTTGACCGGCTGCGGTTCCTCCTCACGGATAAGGCGCATTAATTCCGGCTCGGCGCCCGCATTGAACGGTAGACGTCCGGTCAGCATCCTGTAGAGAATGACCCCGGCAGCCCAGACATCGCTTGCCGGTGTGGGTTTTCCATCGAGCTGCTCCGGTGGCATGTAGTAGAGTGTGCCTGCGCGAAGAGATTTCGGATCGAGCTTGTCCAAATAGTTAGCGAACCCGAAATCGGTCAGGGTCAGACCGCCGTCGTTGTTATCGATAATGAAATTCGCGGGTTTGATATCGCGATGCACGATATTTTTATCACTGAAATATTTCAGGACATCGAGCATCTGGGAGATAATCCGCTCCGTGTTTTTCGGGGGAAGCGGCTGGAAACCCGCGAGGTCGATTATTTCCTCGAGGTCCTTGCCTTCGAGGATATCCATGACGAAGAAGAAGATGTTGTGAAGGCGGTTGAATTCGATGGCGTATACTTTCACGACACCGGGATGGTCGAGTTCCATGAGGAACTCCGCCTCCGCCATCTGCTTCTTGTAGGACTTTTTCTGGTCGGTGGGGATTTTCAGCGCGACCAGTTTGTTCTTCCTGCCGCTGATTCCCTCAAGGTCTTCGGCGGCGTAGACAACGGCATAAGCACCCTTGCCAAGCTGGTACTTCACACCGAATTCATTGAGTTTCTGGTTCAGGTACGACTTTGGCTGCATATGTACGAAAAGCTCCTTGATATAGGGATCGAATTCCCGGTCCAACCCCGACGGAGAAGTATAACAGGTGTATGATATTACGGCAATAGGAAAAGTGATATTGCGGTTATGCCGGCAGGGATGCCAGCGTTACAGCCGGCAGGGATGCCAGCGGTACAGCCGGCTGGAAGCCAGCGTTACGGAGCAGGATGTCTCGGTGTGTTTTTATTCCCCGTTTTCAGATGATCCGGAATCAAGGAGTTCCAGATACAGCGCACGGAGCCATTCGTTTTCCGGATCGAGGCTGAGAGCGGTTTCAAGCTCCCGAATTGCCGATGGGATGTCATCCTCGGCGAGATATATCTCGGCGAGCTTTGCATGATACAGGCTGTTTTCGGGATCCTGAAGGAGGAGTTCCTCAAGTACACTATGAGCGAGATCCAGGTCGCCGGTTTCGTAGAGATTGTCAACAAGGAGAGCCATGGGGGACTGGAGACGTTCACCCGGCGAGTATCCGGGACGGAACCGAAGGCAGAGACGGCAGAATTCGATCGCGCGTTCGGGTTGGCCGGCGCGGGTGAAATAGATCGCGAAGTTATAGCAGGCGGCGGCGTAACGGTCGTAGATTTCCTCCTCGAACGGAGCAAGCCCGTCACGATTCACCAATAGAAGTTCCTGAAACAGATAATCCTCCTCAGACGCTCCCGCCCTGGGATAGTCAGCCATGTTATTTCCCGTGTCGTATTCCAGCTCGATCGCGGGACCATCCAGAACCATGTGCCAGGGTCCCTCATGAATGATCGGATTCAGCGACGGGTCCCATGCGGTCATCCAGAACCTGAAAGCTCCCCTGTTCTCGTGAATGATCGTCTCAAGCGTTTTCACGCGAAGATCGATGCCTGAATATCTCAGGTCCAGACCGGCATCGCGTGGTACAGCCAGATTCGGTTCATCGCGATACAGATCGTCCCAGAACCAGCTGTTAACCGCTTCAAGAGCATCCATGCCGATTACCACGACATCCCTGTCGATTCCCTCAACCCATTTCCAGTACCAGAACAGGAAAATTTCATCGCCGCCGGTGATAAGGACATTCTTCTCCGGTTCCGACGGGAGGGTCGTGAGAACATCATGCGAGTAGACATAACCCGCGATATTGTCGCTCATGTCGGCTGTTTTGATATTTCTCGAGTATGAAAAAAATGCCCCGAGAAGAATCAGGATAACCGTAACCGCAATAATTCCATGTGCTTTTGACGCATTGATACGTTTGAGGAAAGATACGATAACGGGAATGCCGGCGGCGATGAGAATTCCGAGCGCGATGTACCACGGTATGAAATACACTTCGAGGAAAAACATGCTCGGTCGATCAATCCCCGCGAAGTAAACAATAAAAACCGCGCTCATGAGAAAAATCGATATCGCGGTCGCAGCCAGAACCAATCGATGCTGTGACCGTTTGAAAAGTATCCCGAATCCGGGGATTGCAAAGAGCAGAAATATCGGCGAATACTGGATGAACGACCACCAGAGATAATGGAGAAGGATATCGAGCGATGTCACAAGGTTTCCGGAAATTGTCTCCTTGACATGACGGTAATCCGCGCGGGTCAGAACGCGGAAGAAATTCCGGATGCCGGACGGATCGCCCCAGTTCAGAACGGGTTTTGATGATGCCGCTATCGGCAGGTAGAGATACGGAAGAAGCCCGATCCCGGCGAATAACAGTCCCTCTGCAAATATTCGTCCTTGCGGGAGATAGGGTCGGCGGGTTTCCGGATCGGGGAGCATCGCGAGGTAAACCATCACAATCCACAGCGGGAAAAAGAAAGCCGCTTCATGGTGATTTGAGAGCGCAAGTCCCCAGATTACGCTTCCCCATCGAAGGAAAATCAGCCTGCCTTTCGATGCAACCGGTTTCCCGCACTGCACGAGTGCCATCAGAACCATAAGCGCCAGAAGGAACGCGTTGAGTGTGTAGACCTCCGCGATCCCGGTCTGCGACCAGAACGTCCTGCCAACCGCGACCAGAAGCGATCCGGCGAACGCGATCCACGGCAGCCTGATAATTCGGAGGATGATAAGGTAAACAATCCAGACTGTCAGCGCGCCGATCACGGCGGAGAAAAAATTCGCCTGCCATGCGATGGGTTGAACGAATTCAGTGTCGGGAGCAAGCCATGAAAGCGGCAGACGGAGAAAAATTCCAAGCGGGATTATATAGGATGGATACCCCGGCGGATGCGCGACTCCCCATCGCCACGCCGCGACAATAAGCTCGCCCGCGTCACCGTAGTAGATCACCGGGCAGGTCGTGGTGTAGTAAATTACAAGCGAGACGGCGAGCGCGAATGCTCCCAGGATTCTGTTGATAAATATTTGCGCATGGGATGGAGGAGTGGATTTGCCTTCCACATCACCATTATCATTTTTATTATGCTCGTCGGTCATTAATAGCTCGAATTATCCGGTAACCCTTGTTATCCGGTATCTATTCTACCGAGGTAGCTGCCCGTGCGCAATGAGTGTGTCCATGATTTGAATAACCTGTTTGTATTTCTATAGATACAGGCAGGATGGGACAATTTATAAAAAATCAATTTTTAAAATACTATCGGGTGGCACGCTCAAGTTGAGCGAAAGCTTCCAGCTTGAGTTCAACTTGGGCGTGTTATTAGCAGAGAATGAAGACACGCCCAACCATCAGGATGATGGTTGAGCGTGCCACCCAGGCTTGCGCTCCATAATGGCACGATATCACTTCAGCATGTATACTTAGCACGATTTTGACAGGCACAAGCGAAAAATCGGGTCGAATCGAACGATACGGTTCTTTTATAGATGACCTCCGGCATGATCCGGCCATGTGGTTCATTATCTACTTTGCGGTTGTTCTCGCGTACCTTCTTCTGAACCAGGGCGGAAGCATCGATCTCGACCGGGCGCCTCAATGGGCGTTTCGGGCGTTCGCGTTCGGCGGACTTGCGATATTCAGCATCCTCGGCGCGAAGCGGATTCAGTCGAGATTCGCGGGCATCAACCTGAGGGGGATACTTCCGATCTCCCTGATCCTGCTGCTCATCAGCTCCAACATTGTCTCCATCCGGCCTGTTGAGACTGTCGAGGAGACGATGAACATTCTCGCGTACGCGTCGCTTGCGTTCCTCTGTTACGTTTACATCGATTCCCTTAAACGTCTCAGGCAGTTCATCGAGGTAATGCTGATTGCCGGATTCCTGATCGCTTTTCACGGGTTATTCATTTTTTATGGAGCGCTCTGGAGCAGGGGAGAGACGACGCCGCTGTCGAGTCTTTTCTACTGGCATAATCCCTGCGCCGGATTTCTTCTCCTGATCTGGCCGACCATGCTGGCGCAGTTTTATTCGCTCAGACGAGGCTGGCACACGTTTCTTGTGCTCTATATCTTTTACATCACGTTCACAGCGTTCGGACTGACACTGTCGCGCGGCGGATGGATTTCAGGATTCTTTCCGTTCCTTCTGATCCCGTTCATTCTGTCGCGAAAACGCCTGATGGTATCGTGGCGTCCGATTTTGCTGATGGTTTTGTATTTCCTGTCGGCTGTGCCGTTCGTTCTGAAATATCGCGGGCAATTTTTTCAGCCGATTATCGACCGCTGGAACCAGATGCGATGGGATGATTACTCGGTCATCGGACGGTTTGAGTTCTGGGATATCGCGTGGAGGGTATTTCTGAAAAATCCGCTTTTAGGAATCGGATTCAACACATTCGGCTACTACTACGTCCATTACCAGACCGATCCGCAGTACTACACGAAAGACCCGCACAGTATTTATCTGCGGTTTCTTGTCGAGGGCGGGATAATCGGGGCGGCTGTGGTTATCGCCATACTCGCGATAGTTGTCAGGCTGATCGTAAAGACACTGAAATCCGGACCCGGTAAAATGCTCACGGTGTATCGCGTGGGACTTCTCGCGGGGATTGTCGGCGAGCTGGGTCACATGGCGCTCGATTTCGACTGGACGTTCCCGGTGATCCCGATGCTTCTCGTATGCCAGATTGCGGTTGTCGCGAGGACATTCACCTATCCGAAAATCGAGCAGGAATTGAGCATCGATGAGTGGGAACCGGATGCAACTCAACCCGCTGAAAAGGAAGATGAACCGGAGCGGGAAAAACGCAAGGGCTGGTTTATCAGGCCGGTCGCGATCTGGATCGGTGTTGCGTTGATCCTTTTCTTCGTGAACATTATGGGCTATGTATCCATGATGTATTACGAGAAGGGGAAGGACCTGGTCGATAACCAGAGCAGACTGGCGCAGGACCGCGCGATTGCGCAGATGAGCCAGGCGGAGCGGGAGATGATGCGAAGGAGCACGCAGGAATCTCCCACGTTTACGCAGCTTCGTGGGCAGGCGCAGTCGGAGATAATCCAGGAGGGAATGAGATACTGGCAGACGAGTCTCAAATACAATCCATGGAACTGGTATCCGCTCAAGGACCTCCTCGCGGCGCATTATTACGGTGCTCTCGATCTCGCGCAGTCCGGCGCCGATCTCGATCTGGACAGGATAGTCACTCCGGGTCTCGAATACGGTTACCGCCTGCTCAGAGTTACACCGCACCGTCCGGCAAGCTATTATTTCCTCGGACAGCTTGAGATTCTCGCGGGACAGCTTCAGGATGATGAATCCCTGAAGGAAACGGGTCTTGCGAAACTCCTTCATTCCATCGAACTCGATCCGCAGAATATCCCGAAATACTACCTCGGCATTGCGAAATATTACACGAATGCGGAGGAGTACACCGAAGCGCTGAAATATCTCGAAATCATCGAGGAGAAATTTGTCCCGCTGGATGATTACGGCGAGGTCAATTTCAGCGCGCTCAAGGGGAAATCGCTCGCGCGGTATGACTGGATCGATATCACCGAGACGATCCGTGAGGCGTGGTGGTACAAAGCCGATATCCTCATAGAATTGGATCGAAAGGAAGAATCCCTCCTGCCGCTCTACAACGGCCTCAACACACCTGTTGGCGGCGGAGAGATGGCTGAGGATTATTACGACCTGGGTCTGCTTCAGTTGCCGTTCGCGTTAAGAATTGCCGAGATCGCGGCTGAATTTGAGGACTGGATTACTGTCGACCGTCGCGCAGGCCAGGTAATCGATATCATTACGGAGAGAGATATGGGCGGAACCGCAGAGAGCAGGAAAGCGTATGATTTGTATTATGAAGCCCAAAGCCATCTGAAAGATGAAACAGGCGATGATGAGATTATTGAGAATATCACATGAACGCGCGGGTGGCACCCACAAGCATTACACGAGGCGTCAGCCGAGGATAATGCTTGTGGGTGCATGTAATTATTATAGATAGAGATACACCCACAAACAGATTGCCCTCACTTCGTTCGTTCAATCTGCTTGAGGGTGCCACACGGAAAAATGCATAATCAACTCTCAATGACTCCGGAAATCGAAAAAGCATGTGATATTATCAGGAGCCGGGGTATCGACAGCCTGAGGGGTGCGATCTCCACGGGCAGCGGTCAGGCGCTTCCATTAAATGATGCGAAAATAAAGCTTGAATTGAGCTACTCCGAAATCCCGGGCATGGACGATCCGAATATCCCCGGACATGAGGGTGTGCTGAGGATTGTCGAGGGGACAGGCGGCAACTGGGCTGTCTGGACCGGTCGGAGGCATTTTTACCAGGGACATTCGCACGAGGAAACAGGTTACTATATCGATATTTCCAAAGCATTGGAAGCTCGGAATTTAATCTGCATCAACGCGGCAGGAGGACTCGACCCCGATCTATCTATTAGTGATTTGCTTCTGATCGAGCGGTACAGGAATTTCATCCCGATACCCGGAGTTCTGAGAACATATGATGGCGGTCCGTGGCATGAGACGTCGGGAATTTTATCAGATCGATTGCACGAGGCTGCCGTAAAGTGCGGAGCAAACGCGGGAAGGGGTTCATATGTCGGGGTTCCGGGACCGACCTACGAAACGGCTGCGGAGGTCGCGTGGCTGAGGAGCCTCGGATGTCATGTCGTCGGAATGAGTACCACTCCTGAGCTTGAACGTGCCAACGAATTCGGCATGAAATCGACAGCCATCAGCATGGTCGCGAATGTGCACGGTACGGGCAAACCTCTCAGCCACGAGGATGTTGTTAAATCCTGCGAAAGCGGCATTGGAGAGCTTGGGCGTTTGATTTCGACGTTTCTCAAATCAGGCTGACAGGGAAGGCGAACGAACGGTTCATCTTCCAATATTGGAGCGAGAATTTCGTAGAACAGCACGGCAGTGCGTTTTCATGAATTAAAAAAAACATCAGGGACGCACTGCCGTGCTGTTCTACGGGTTATTCCTTTTAGACCAATCCTAATGGATAAAAAAATTTTTATATCCGGGGACATTTTATTTTTGCCTTCTACAACGATGAATTAATCGGGGATCTGCGGGGCAAAAAAAAGTGTCCCCCTCGATCAAACAAGAATTAATTACCAAGATTAGTCTTATATTTATTCTCCCCGGAAATAAGTGAAGGATTAAAGGAATATGCTATAATCGCGAACCGTTTCAGCGGGTTTTATTTTTAACATTTACGTGAGGTTAACCGGATATGACAGACGGGATCGAACTTTATGACGTGGTAATTATCGGCGGGGGACCGGGAGGCATGACCGCGGGTATCTATGCGGGTCGCGGACTTCTTAAAACCCTTATCATAGAAAAAGGTGCGCTTGGCGGGACCGTTCTGCTCTCAACTGCATTTGAAAATTTTCCCGGATATCCCGGCGGGATTCCAAGTTTCGAGCTTGCGCAGAGGATTGAGGATCATCTCAAAGAAAACGAAGTCGACATCGTGATGGACAATGTCGAAGCATTGAAATTGCTCGATGGCGGTCCGCTGTTCGAGATTAAATGCCACGAGAAAACGTACAATGCAAAATCGGTGATCCTGGCGTCCGGTGGCACGCCCAGGATGCTTCCGGCAAAGGGAGCAGATGGTAGACTTGGGAAAGGTGTGTCCACGTGCGCGGTCTGCGATGCCATGTTTTATCGCGATAAGGATGTCGGGGTTGTCGGCGGCGGGGACAGCGCGATTGAAGAGGGCATCTATCTGACGAAATTTGTTAAATCGGTAACCATCATCCACAGGCGCGACGAACTGCGTGCCCGACCTGAGATCGCGAATGAAGCGTTTGAAAATCCGAAGGTGAAATTCGCATGGGACAGCGTTGTAGATGAAGTGCTCGGCGATGATAAAGTCACCGGTGTGAAACTCAGGAATGTAAAAACCGATGAGATTACCCAACTGGATATTGAGGGAGTGTTTATCTACATAGGTTCGACCGGCAATACCGGGTTTATCGATCTGGATGTCGATCTGGATGAATGGGGATATATCATCGCTGGATGTATCAGCGAGACAAACGTTCCGGGACTGTTCGCGGTCGGCGATGTGCGCTCGGAACCCTACAAGCAGGCGATCATCGCATGCGGACAGGGAGCACAGGCGGCACTTACGGCGGAAAAATATATCAATACAATTCCAAAGGAAATTTTAGAGAAGTATTTATAAATTTCCCATTTATCGTAGAGCTGGAATCTAGGAACTGTTGAGAACCCATAATAAATCTCAATTTATAGTCATATCAAATTATGCCGCCCACAAACTTGATGCTGTCTCGACCGGTTTTTTAATAATCTGTGTGTTTGTGGGTGTCCTTTTCTGGATGATTAAGACCAATTTTAGAAAGTAAAAATTTATTCATATCCGGGGACATTTTGTTTTTGCCTTCTACAACGATGAATTAATCAGGGATCTGCGGGGCAAAAAAAAGTGTCCCCCTCGATCAAATAACAGTTAATTAACAGAATTGGTCTAACGATAAAAGGACACCCACAAACCCGATGGTTATCAGGAAATTGACCATTTTAGCATCAAGTTTGTGGGCGGCATAGTTGGGTTTTAGTTACTAAGTAATTTAGTGCAGGAATATTCAAATAATCTAACCCTTAATTACCGCCAGAGGAACCATCCGCGCTACCTTCGTGCTGATCCCGCTTCTGTGAGTCACATCCACCACTTCATCGACATCCTTGTACGCCTCCGGAGCTTCCTCGACAAGCCCTTTACGACTTCCCGCGCAGACCAGAATATTCCGGTTATCCATTCGTCTCAATAAATCCTTAAAATCAACCGTGCGTTTTGCCTCGCCCCGACCCATTGTGCGACCCGCCCCGTGACATGCCGACCCGAATGTCGCTTCCATTGCATGGGGACGTGCCCGGAGTACCCATGACGCGGTTCCCATATCTCCGGGGATAAGCACGGGCTGGCCGATGTCGCGATACTCCTCCGGAAGGTCCCTGTGCCCGGCGGGAAATGCTCTTGTCGCGCCTTTCCGATGCACAAGAAGCTTCTTTTTCTTACCGTCCAGCGTGTGGGTTTCCCATTTTGCGATATTATGAGCGACATCATAGACAACCTGAATACCGAGATGCTCGGCGCTTTCATCGAAGGTTCGCTCGAAGGCATCGCGTACAAAATGTACAAGTATGGATCGGTTTGCCCATGCAAAGTTGGCAGCACAGTTCATCGCTGCGACATATTCGCGACCCTCCCGGCTGTCAAGCGGAGCACATGCAAGCTGGCGATCCGGCAGCTCGATTCCATATTTCGTAATCGCGTCACGCATGACACGAAGCTGATCGTCGCATGTCTGATGCCCGAGTCCCCGCGATCCGGTGTGAATCATCACGGTGATCATATTCTCCGCAAGCCCGTACGCGTTGGCTGCATCGGGATCGAATATTTCCTCCACCCGCTGGATTTCTATAAAATGATTTCCTGCGCCGAGGGTCCCGCATTGTTTTCTGCCACGCTGAAGAGCTTTTTTAGTCAGGAGGGAGGGATTGGCTCCATCAAGCGCTCCCCCTTCCTCCAGAAAATTGATATCTTCCGGCCACGACATTCCCTCGTCCACAATCGCCTGCGCGCCTCTTGTGAGTAACCGCTCCATTTTTTTGCCATCGAAAACAATGTCGCCGTCCTGACCGACCCCGACCGGCACGTTCCTGAAAATCCGGTTGACGAGCGGTTCGATATATTCCGAAGCACTTTGGAAATCAAGATTTGTTCTCAGGAGACGGACTCCGCAGTTGATGTCGTAACCCACACCTCCGGGGCTGACAATTCCGTTGAGTTTTGGATCGAACGCAGCCACCCCGCCGATCGCGAACCCGTAACCCCAGTGGATATCGGGCATCGCGAGCGACCCTTTCACTATCCCCGGCAGACACGCGACATTCGCCACCTGGCTGAGCGCGTTGTCCTTTATCACCTGTTGGATGAGCTTCTCCGACGCGTAGATGAACCCGTCCACACGCATGCACGATTTGAAACCCCTGTCCAGGCGATACAGGGTGTCGTCGATCCTGTGAAGATGGTCTGTAGGTTTGTCTTTGGTCATGGTTATTTGAGTATATCTTATGTTCTTCGAAATAGTGCCACGAGCGTATATACCGTGAATATAAGGGGGCTAAGGTTTTTCCCGGTACCCACCCTTTAGGGTGGGTGAAAGGCGCATGGATTCTAAGATGACCCACCCTAAAGGGTGGGGTACCGGTTTTTTTTTATTCTCTTTCAATAGCTCCGTAAAGGAGCGGTTAATAAATATATAGCTATTCACGTGTCAAAAATTATCTTCGCATGGAATTTACCGCCGACTTCCACAACCTCAAGATCGGAATACGTGGCCGCCTTGACATGCCCGATCTCCGGCTTTTCCTCTTCAAATACTTCACGGCATAAAATAACCAAATCGATATCTTTCTCCCGCCACTCGAACGTATGCAGTCTGACTGGCACAAGGTTCTCCACTTCCATAAGGAATATACATTCGTTGAGAAAATCGACAAGCGCGTTTTCTTTATTTCCTGCGACCATCCGGAGACTGTGCCTGACGGTATTTTTCTCATCCGGGGGAGTTGCATCAAACTCAAGAATGCCAAGCAGACCCGCGAGAGCGGCATGAAAAAGCCCTTCCACGTGGGATGCCCAAATCGCGATCGCGAGATCGGCTGTATGCGGAGACGGCTCCCAGTTGTACGAACAATCAGTCATAACTTCGGGGACAGGGCATTTTTCTCTTGATACACAAATGGTAAAGTCAAAAATATCGCGGGAGAAAAATGGCATGTCCCCGTGATTCATACCCTTCCCGTACATTTTACGGGATTCTCAGGCGTTTGTCCTGTCGAGCATCCTGTATTGAATCGCCTCCGCTACATAAGCGGTGGTAATCGAGTCGGATCCGTCCAGATCGGCAATCGTTCGCGAGATCTTAAACACCCGATTATAGGCGCGTGCGGACAATCCGAGGGAATCGACAGCCCGTTTCAGAAGCGCGTACGCCTCATCGGGGATTGCGCAGAACTCGCGGACATCTTTTTCTCCCATCTGTGCGTTCGTCCAGATCCCGCGATCTTTGAAACGCGCTTCCTGCCGTCTTCTCGCGGTCTCGACCCGGCTCCGTATCACCGATGATGACTCCCCCTCAGTCGGGATCCTGAGTTTATCGAAAGGAACGCGCGGGACGGTGATATGAAGATCGATCCTGTCCAGGAGCGGTCCCGATATCCTCTGGCGGTACTGATGAATCTTCGCCTGCGAGCATGTGCATTCCTTGAGCGAATCTCCGTAATATCCGCACGGACACGGATTCATCGCGCACACGAGCATGAAGTTGGACGGGAATGTGAGCGTCGCGCTTGCCCGCGAAATCGTGACATTCCGATCCTCCAGCGGCTGACGCATGACTTCGAGAACGTCGCGCTTGAATTCCGGAAGCTCATCCAGGAACAGCACTCCGAGATGCGCGAGCGAGACCTCTCCCGGTGACGGGTGTGAGCCGCCGCCCACAAGTCCGGCTGCCGATATGGTGTGATGCGGGGAGCGGAACGGTCGGGTTCTGACCAGCCCGTTTCCATCACTGAGGAATCCCATGATGGAGTGGATCTTCGTGATTTCCAGCGCTTCCTCGAAATTCAGGGCGGGCAGGATCGCGCCCAGACGTTTGGCGATCATGCTCTTGCCGCTTCCCGGAGGTCCCATCATGAGCAGGTTATGGTGTCCCGCGGCGGCGATCTCGCACGCGCGTTTCGCGGCCTCCTGACCCCGGACCTCCATAAAATCCACGGATGATTTCCCGTCAACTCTCTCAGGTATTTCGCCGTTCCTGAACGGAGACAGCCGCGCGTAGCCTCCGAGATGGTCGATTATTTCCCTGAGATGTTCGATAGGAAACACATCGAGCTTTGAAACAAGCGCCGCCTCATGACGGTTTACGTTCGGACAGACCAGCCCGGATCGTTCATTTTTATTCGCCTGGATTGCGGTCGGCAGAACTCCCGGAACCGATCGCACCGACCCATCCAGCGCAAGTTCCCCGACAACATGAAGGTTGTGAAGCTCGTCGACATCGATCTGTCCGGTCGCTCCGAGAATTCCAAGCGCGATGGGGAGATCGTACATCGAGCCTGCCTTGCGGATGTCGGCGGGCGCGAGGTTCACGACGATCCTCTTGAATGGAAACGCGTAGCCGGAGTTCTGGAGTGCGGCGCGAACCCTCTCGCGGGATTCCATCACAGCCGCGTCCGGCAATCCGACCAGTTCGAACCTGGGCGAACCGGAGGTTACATCGACCTCAACCTCGACCGGGACAGCGTTGATGCCGAGCAGTGTGGATGAATGAACGGT
>CBDUUJ010000004.1:0-23160 GCA_965370205.1 uncultured bacterium | reverse complement strand
GTCCCATAACGGCTGATTTTTCATTTTTTTCCACTGTCTGGGAAATTCCGTCGGGGTCTCATCAAGCTGAATGATCTCTGCGAAATAGAGAGGCTCGATTGAATGGATAGCCGAACAGATCGCGCCGACCCTATGGAAAAGCGACCCGGTGCAAAAAATCCCTGCGTTTTTTTTCTCCAGGGTCGAGGAGACGGAACGGGAACACTGGACCATGATATTTCCGCCAGGTCGGGTGAGTGCCGAGGCGATTTCGATCAGGATCGCAAGCGGCGCGAATGATCGAGCGATAACGGAGTCGAATTGATTTCGCAGGCTGGGATCGTGCGCGAGAATCTCGGCCCGTCCTTCGATAATGCAGGTTTTATCGAGATCGAGTTCGGAAACACACAGGCGAAGGAATTCGAGCTGTTTATGTCCGGATTCAAGAAGCGACATTGTGAGATCGGGTCGCAATATTTTTACTGGTATGCCGGGGATACCGGGTCCGGAACCGATGTCGAGAATTTTGGCGTTATCCGGGAGGAGTAACGAAAATATCAGGGATGGAATAATAAGCCTGGTTGTGATGTCATCCGGTGCTGAATATTTGGAAAATCCGAATTTCCGGTTCCACTTAACAAATAGCCGGACATATTGAGAGAAACCATCAAGCTGTGACTGGCTGATATCCCAGGGCAGGGGGGAACCGGAAAGCAGATCGCTCAGGTGTTGAATATCGATGTCTCTGGTATTATCCATCTCGCGCGCGTCGATGTTTCACGTGAAACGGTGGCCTGGATTCCGGATTAATAAAAACAAGGAACCACCGCGCAGTGGTTCCTTTTAGGAGGAGTAATATTTTTTTCAATCGTCAAATCAGTTTCCTTCGATCAGATCGGTCAGATCCGTTGTGTCGAGAAAATCCCTGAAACGATCAACCTCTTCCGGGTCCGGCGCCGAGTCATTCTCGTCATCAAGCTCAACCTGCATCCTGAGCAGAAGATACACAACGATCCCTGTACCGTAAACCTCCATCGGATGCTTCGATTTGTCGGCCTGCGACTTGATGTATTCGGCAACCTTGGGGTTCTCGTGCCTGATCCGGTTGAAAAGCTCTTTCAGATTGTACTTTGACTTTACAAGCTCTTCACTGACTTTTTCTACTGCACCCTCTGTTACGAAAATCATGATGAAAACCTCCGGTCCAACCTTTTCCGGCGGGACACATCTTTTAAGATGCGATTCAACCCAACCCTCTTAGAGAACTCATCCTGTTTTTTCCTTCAACCTTCTAAGCCCGGAATCAATGCTTATAGCATTTTATAGCTTTTTATCTCTACTTTATTCTACCACGGGTGAAACTGAATTTCAAGTCATTTATCGTTTTATTCACCCGCTGTAAGTCCTATATCGGCTGTATCCCGTGAAATGTAAGCCCTTATGCCCCCTGAAACGGCTTTCAATCGCATTTTTCGAGAGAATAATAATCGCGTTCCCACTGCCACTTTTCAAGGGGGTAGGGTATCATATGTGGTGATGGATCGTAAGGCCAACCAGACCTTAATTCTCGTTCTCCTGATCATCATACCTGTTGTGGCGATCCTTGCGGCATTGCTTATCAGTAATTTAAACGCGCCGCAGCCTGTTACGGTTCCCGAGGTCGCTTTTCTTGAATCGAGCGGACCCGTGGAGCGATTTGTGTCAGGGATCTCGGTTCCGGTAAATACATCTGCAACACAGCCTTCAACATGGTCGGGTCAGTCGGATGAGAGCAGGTCAAATCCGGTAATCCGCACCGTTGACCCGCTTTCCGACGGTCGCCTGATTCTTGCCGGATTTCCTGATTGTTACTATTTTCAGATGGATGGAACGGTTACAGGAAAATTAACACTTGAACAACCCGATGAATCCCTCATTGAGTCAATTGAAAAAGACAGCGAAGAAGACCTGCTTCGCTTGATTGATTATGAATTCCTTATTGCATCCGCCGCGACAGAATCAGGGCGTATATATGGAATTTTTCAGGAAACAAGAACCGATCCTGCGCTGCTTGTCGAGTGGGACCCAGACGGAATGCCTGTTTCTGTTACTGATATTCGATCACTGTTTGAATCTTATGATTATACGGACTGGGGAAGCAGAGAGCTGCTAAAATGGAGTATCTGTTGCGATGGGGAGCAGGTCGTAGTTTCCAATTCTGCTATTGCCTTTATAATTATTATGGAAGGAAAAGAGACATCCGTAGTACCAATCGATCGGTTTCAATTTTATATGCTTCCATCAGGAGTTGTTCCTCATAATAGACATTTTTTCGATCGCGGCTCAAGCACTATCCCGATGCGACGCAAGTTAGATGGTTCAATTGATTGGGACTGGGTTAAAAAAGTGAATTCATATGTCCAGGTTTCATCAGATGGCTTTGATGCTTCATCATTGGGTTATTTTATTGGCTTTTATTGTTTCTCTGATAAAGACGGTGAATTTCTTTTCACACCAAATGGCGTTGCGGAGCTGGATTCCGATGGCAATCTTGAAAAAATGATAGGCTCCCGGAAAACCATTGAAACATTAACTTATTATCTTGATTACAAATGGGCCATGTGCAAATGCCTGGAAACCGATGACGGCTGGCTGCTTATTAGATTTACAAATGTATTATATAATAATGACGACTCAATTCCCGCTGTACATGTTGACAGGGATTTCAACTATATCGAAACCATTGAATTCAAACCACTGAAAATTGAAGACGAAACGGAATCTGAAGCAGAGGACTTATTGGTATCAGATGAATCAGCCACATTCCCAACACTCACAACGGGCTACTACGCCGATCCGCGTGTTATACGGCACGATTTCCACGTAATCCCCGATGGCTACCGCGCTGTCGACCATACTAAAAGACGTGTTATCACCACAAACCGCGACCTCGAAATTACAGCAATTCTCGACCGGTCCGCAGATATCCCGAACGGACTCTGGATGGATATCGATGATTGCCAGGTTAACTCATCCGGCGAGGCAATCCTTCTCGACAGGGATCAGAATCTGGTGCAGGTGCTTGACGGGTCGGGCAATTACATCAGGCGGCATCTCAATCTCGGCCTGGACCTTTTCGGGGTCGCGCTCGAACCGGACAGCATACATCTCGACTCGCTCGACCGTCTGTGGGTAATTGGACTGAACCGCATTTTCGTGATCGACCGCTACGGCAATCTCGCGCGGATTTTCGAGCGGCAGGGAGCGGATTACAATTTCCAGGCACAGAGCGCAAATCGGATCATCAATACTCACGAGAGCCATCTTGGATATACCGTACTCCCGTCGAACGATCCGTTCAGGCGAGGTGTAACATCGGGACAGCCGATTGTGATTGAGGTTAACGAGTTCAATTCGTTCGCGCTCGGCGGGGATACAGGGCATGGCGGAATCGGCGGAATCGGTGCGCAGCTTTTTTATATCGGTCAGGATATGAATAACAGGGTTATCATCTTCGACTGGAACGGAAACAGGCGTGGGGAGATCGATCTTGGGTCGCTGGTTCCATCGAATGAGCGGCGTTTCATGGTCGGTCCGGACGGCTATTTATATCTGCTCGATCCCGCAAGCGGGTACGTGCTGGTAATGGACCCGCTCGGCGAGCCGATCAAATCCATCTCGATAGAGGGGCTGCCATCGGACGGGTGGTTATCGCCGCCCCCGTTGTACAGCCAATTTCCGGAGCCGCCAAGAATCAGGTGCTACATCGATTTTGAAGGCCGGCTTGTGGTATTCGATACAGGGGTTAGCGAGATACGGGTGTATCCGTTGCGGGAAGTATTATGATGTATATGGAACTTCCTACATCGGCACGGATTGTTGTTATCGGCGGGGGTGTGATGGGTCTGTTCACGGCATGGGAACTCGGACGCCGTGGAGAGACCGATATCGTCGTGCTCGAAAAACGCACGCTTCTCGGTGCCGGATCGACCCAGAAAGCGGCGGGCGGTGTGCGCGCTCAATTCACGACCGCAGCAAACGTGCGGATGTCGAAATACTCGCAGGATTTTTATCGGAGACGGTTCGCGTCGGAAATCAATCCGGACTTTGAATACCAGGAGAACGGCTACCTGTTCTTCGCGAGATCGGAGGAGAAACTCATTGCGCTCGATAACGCGATGGAATTGCAGCGAGGGCAGGGAGCCGACGCGGTCAGGCGGTTGAGTCCGGATGAAATTCGCGAGATTCTTCCGGAGCTAAGGATCGATGATATTCTCGGCGCGAATTACTCTCCCGAAGATGGTTTCGTCGATCCGGGGGATATAGTGAACGGGCTTGACACATCGATTCGACGGATGGGGGTACGGATTTTCACGGATACCGAGGTTGAGTCGGTCGAGAGTGTCGGGAATTTCGATCACAGGATAGTGACAGGGCAGGGGACGATCCATGCGGAGAGGGTGCTGATCGCGACAGGCGCATGGTCGGGCGAATTTATGAAAAGATGCAGGTGCAGGGGATGTGAAAATGTGGAAATTCCTGTTAAACCCTATCGCAGAACCCTCTACATCTCCGGTCCGCTCCCGTGGTTTCCGAAAAACGCGCCGTTTACGTTCGATGTGGTCACCGGGACGCATTTCCGTCCGGAGAGCAGCGGTATTGCGTTTCTGAAGATCAATCCGGAGGAGCCGTCAAGTTTTAATGAGGATCCTGCATGGGACTGGCTGGAGAATATCATTCCGGACCTGATTCATATCATGCCGAGGCTGGCGGATGCCGAGGTTATCGACGCGTGGGCGGGTCTGTATGCGGTTACTCCCGATCACAGCGCGATTCTCGGGGCTGTGCCGGGACCGTCGGGCAGGTATATCGCGACGGGTTTTTCGGGCCATGGACTCATGCACGCTCCGGCGGTGGGATGCGCGATGTCGGAGCTTATGCTGGATGGGAGAAGTTCGACGCTGGATATATTCGCTTATCGTCTGGAGCGGTATGAGAAGGGGGATTTGATACGGGAGGCTGCGGTGTTTTAGACCAATCCTAATAATAAAATTTTATTCATGTCCGGGGACATTTTGTTTTTGCCTGCTACAACGATGAATTAATCAGGGATCTGCGGGGCAAAAAAAAGTGTCCCCTCAGTATAAACAATGGTTAATTACAGGATTCGGTCTTAGTTGATGATGATGACGGGGACGTCATCACGCCGGGCGACCGGAGATCGCCCCTCCGTTTGGAATAGTTTTTTAAACAGTGTCAATTCCTGTAACGGCTGACCGATGAATCGGTGCTTAGAAGAGGAAGGCCCTTGATCAGTCCGGTAAGGGCAAGGTCCTCATCATCGAAGATATTGAACACCTCTTCCAGTTGGGTGGCTGACAGGACATTGTAAATTTCGACTGAGACCCTGCAAAGTATCAAGGCTCCGCCAGTTGCCTCGGCAAGGCGTTTGAATTCGAGGAGCACGCTCATACCGACTGAGTTAATCGCTCGTACCTTCTCGAAATTAAGGATAAACTTACTTTTCCCCTTGTGAAGCTGGGACCAGAATGCCGCCGCCAGAATTTTTCTTGATGTCAGATCGCCGCGAAGTTCGAGAACAATGACATCGCCGACAAGAGTGGTTTCGATCTCCATAAGACCGATGCCTCCACGGGTTATGAATTCCGCCCTCTATCCTGCTCCTGTCCAGCGCAACAAGGTAATTATACTATGATTTAGGGATTTCCACAAACAATATGTTGTGATTATTTGCGATAAAAGGAGATTATTGATGAAATTGAAATACTACTGTGTCGCCCACAAACTTAATCCTGTCATGATCAATAACCTGATAACCATAGGGTTTGTGGGTGTCTCGCATTATGGTGACTCTTAAATAAATCACCACCACTTAATTCCCCGAGTTCTGATTCTACCAGTCGATGCCGTCGTCCGGCTGGGTTGTGCTGTCATCGGATGGAATGCCGAGGAACAGCCGCCGGAAGATGTCATAAACCGATTCATTGCTGAGCCAGTCGCCGTCGCCGGGGGTGCTGTGGAAATATCGCGGCGCTCTCTGGGCTTCCAGACGGGACATCCGGTCGAGGATATCCTGTATCTGGGAGTCCGAAAGATTCAAGCCGTCATCCGGAATTTCTCTCGGACCGCTCTCCTCTGCGTTGCCGTCTCCAGCGCCGCCGCCCTCTTCGTCGGTGCTATCCCCCTCGCCTTCACTTTCGTCGGATTCCTGCTCGCCTCCGGTGTCGTTCGTATCTTCGCTTCCTTCTTCCTCGGATGGCTCATCCGTTTCTTCATCATCGCCTTCGGTCTCGGCGGATTCATCCTGCTCACCCTGACCGCCCTGCTCTTCCGCGTTTTCACCCCTGTCGCCTGTCTGATCGCTTTGATCCTTTTCTGTTTCGTCCTGTTCATTTTCCGAATTGCCGCCGCTGCCTTCCTGATCGCCTTCCTCGCATTCTGAATCGCTCGGATCCTGCTCCTCATCCGATTCTCCGGTCTCGCCCTCCTGATCGCCCTCCTCGCATTGCGACTCGTCCTGCGCTTCAGACTCGTCGTTGCTCTCGCCTTCATCGGCCTGACCCTGCTCCTCATCCTGCTCGTCGCCCTCGCCCTTATCCTCTTCTTCACCCTCGGTATTTTCACATTCCGGCGGCATGTCTTCGCAATAATCCGACGCGAACTCGAAATTGCGCTGGATATCCTCATCGTCTCCGGCAAGCTCAACCGCCTGCTGGAGGGTTGGAACGGCATTCCCGCAATCGTCGAGCTGGATATACGCAAGCCCCAGATTATGAAGAATATGCGCGAGGTCGGTTTCGCTCGCGCCCTCACTCTGGGCAATCTGGACGGCGTAGGTGAGTTCCTCGACTGCGTTTTCCCATTGACCGGATTCGTAATACGCGGTGCCGAGGTTGTAGAGAAGCTCCCAGTCGTTGCCGTCGGATTCTATCGCCCTGTTGTAATGCTCGATTGCCTGCCCGTATTTTTCGTCTTTGAAATCGTTGTCGCCTCTCAAGCGCTGCGACATGAACGGAAGGTCCCATGCGACGAGTCCGGGAAGAATGAGGAGGAGCAGGAGGATTTTGAGGGAGGTAGACAATACGCGCGCGATGTGGGGATTCATTTCAGGCTCTCGCATGACGCACCTCCGTCGGAGTGATGTAGGCATAGAAAGCCTCCATAATCAGGAACAGGCATGCGAGGAAGAGAAAGTACGGCGCAAGCTCATCGCGGCGGACAATCCGTCTCGATTGAAATTGCGTTTCGCCTTCATGAGCGATGCTTGAATACAGCGTTCCAAGTTCCCGCTGATCGGAGACCTGGAAATATTTCCCGCCGGTCTCGTCTGCGATTTTCTGAAGCGTATCAACATCCAGTCCCACCATGATCGGATTACCCCGTGCGTCCCTCCTGTTGGTGGTTCCGAATATTGATTTGGCATCTTCCGGAAGCGGAGCGCCGTCGCTGGTGCCGATCCCGACGGTGTATATTCGTATACCTTCCGATTTCGCCTCGTTAACCGCCTCCAGCGGTTCGATACCCTTATTATTTTCACCGTCTGTGAGAAGGATCATCACCCGTCCGCCTTTGGAATTACTCAGGCGTGTCGTGCCGACATGAATCGCGTTTCCGATTCCTGTGCCGGGACGGAGCGGCTCATTTGTGGAAAGGCGGTCGATGAAATTGAGCACGCTGCCATGATCGGTGGTAAGGGGGCAAATCACGATCGCGTCCCCGGCGAACGCGACAATCCCGATACGGTCGCCGTAGCTGTCGTCCACAAATCGCCTGACTACACTCTTGATCGCGGTCAGGCGGTTGGGATACAGGTCGGAGGCAAGCATCGATTTGGAAACATCGATTGCGAGAAGAATGTCGATTCCCTCGACCTCCTCCTCCGTAATACGCTCGCCGCCCTGGGGACGCGCGAACGCGAAAACGAGAAGACCAAGCGCGATCACGGTCAGGATGGTCCGGATATATGCCCTCGAAATCGGCTCCGTGGTCGAGATCCTTTTAAAAAGCTCCGGGTCGGCGAATTTGCTGCGCGCTTTCACTTTCGCACGATTAACAAGCCATGCAGCCAGGACCACAACCGGAACCAGGAGAAGGAAAAATAAATATGTTCCACTGTAAAAACTCATTTCACTCACACATTATCGGCTTCCAGCCGATTGTACCGCTGGCATCCCTGCCGGCTGTACCGCCGGCTTCCAGCCGGCTACGGCAGCACCCGCCCCCATACAAATCTCGCGACCAGTTCAAATCCCAGAAGCACAAGCGCGACCGCCAGCACCCACTGGAACAGGTCGGTGTATGTCGTGAATTTCCTGCTTTCGATCTCGTGTGTCTCAAGCAGGGCGATCTCTTCATAGATATCCGCGAGCGTTTCCTCATCCTCGGCGCGGAAATACCGTCCGCCCGTGAGACTCGCGACATCCCTGAGCGTTTCCTCGTCGAGGCTGGTATACACAAGCTGACCCATATTCATCAGGTACCCGCGGGGATTGTAGGGATCGGGAATCGGTGTCGGCTCACGGCTTCCAACGCCGATCGTGTAAATACGCACCCCGACACGGCTGGCGATCCTCGCCGCGAGAATCGGGTCGTACTGCCCGACATTGTGTTCACCATCGGTGAGCAGAATGATAATCCTGGACGGGACATCCTCGTCGGGGAATCTCGCGGCGGAGGTCACTATCGCGTCCCCGATCGCGGTACCGCTCTCGAGAACGTCCCCGATCTTTACCTGATTGATGAACTCCTCCAGGATTATGGTATCCGATGTGAGCGGGCACTGGGTGAACGCCATCCCGCTGAATACGACAAGTCCGATACGGTCGTTCTGATTCCTGCTCACGAAATCCGCAAGCACCACCTTGGCGGCTTCGGCGCGATTCGGCTTGAAATCCTCGGCCATCATCGATGGTGAGATGTCGAGCGTGAGCATGATATCGATCCCGTGAGTGGTGATCTGCTCGTGCGTTTTGCCCATCTGGGGGCGCATCGCGGCGAAAATAACCAGGATCAGGACAAGAATTCTGAGGATCAGGGGGAGATGCCGTGACGGCCTGCGGATGCGCGCGACTTTCGGGATGCGCTTGAGGACTCCTGTTATCGGGTAGGAGATACGCCATCGCCGCTTTCTCTGGAAGGTGATATAGATCCAAAGAATCACCGGAACGGCGAGCAGAAGCACCGCGGGCAGATGGAAGTAGAACCTCAGTTGCCCGAGAACGAAAGCGCGGTATATCCAGTCGTAGACAGCGTCCATAATATTAATTACTACTTATAAAGGCACACCAAAACTTTCCCCCTTACTGATGACAAAGAATGAGGGAAATCGGTTCGCAGAAATAATGATACCATGATTGGACAATTTACACGGCTTGATATCCTAAAATGAGGTTGAAGAGCAATATAATTACGGACTGGGCTAATCAAACAGGTTTAAATATGGCTGATATGCGTACTCGCGATTACGCTTCTGACCTGTTTTTTCGACCAGCAATCCAAGTTCCTCAAATTTTCGCAAGGTTTTATTGGCAGCCTGCTGAGAGACTCCCATGACAGTTGCCGCATTGTTCGAGTTTATATATGGAACTTTGTACAGGTAATCAAGAAGCTCCAGCGCCGATGATGATTTGGGCATTCCACGAATTACCAGTTCCCTGTGCTCATATCGCATCAGGGTTATTTTCCGTATGGTTCCAACAGCCTTTAGAGATACCGATTTAACTCCTGTGAGAAAAAATTCGATCCAGCTTTCCCATTCACCATTATTGCTGACATTACTCAGAAGTTTGTAATACTCAGTACGATTCCGCATGAAAAAGTCCGATATATTCAGGAGCGGTTTCTTCAGCACCGAACTCCAACACAGCATGAATGTCACCAGCAAACGTCCAACACGACCATTCCCGTCCAGAAACGGATGAATCATTTCAAACTGGGCATGAATCAATCCGCATTTCACAAGTATCGGCATTGGTGTCTCATCATGCATGAACCTTTCGATGTCTCCCATGGCGCTAATCACTTCATTTGGAGGAGGAGGGATATACCTGGCGCTGGATATGGAATCACCTTCAGCCCCAATGAAAACCTGGTTCCTGCGGAATTCCCCCGGAGCTCTTCCTGAACCTCTTACCCCTTCTAAAAGAATTGCATGGATTTCTTTTATTACCCGTAACGAAAGTGGAATCTGTTCCAGTCTCTCAAGACCGTAATTCATTGCTCTGACATAATTGTGAACTTCCGCCGCATCAGTTTGTTTTTTATTCTTGTCTGATCGGGTTTCATATTCAAGCAGATCCACAAGAGTGGAGCGGGTACCTTCTATTTTAGACGAATACACCGCCTCATTTCGGCTGTACATCCTGGCAAAAACCTCCGGGTTGATAAAATCAGGACCTGGAGCCATTTTTACCGTTGAATCCAGATGCCCGATTGCCCGATCAGCCTCAGAAAGTAAAACCAGTAACTCTCCATCCAGTTTCAATGGTGGATTTGGCGGCAATGGCGCCGGGATGAAAGCCTTATACTCAGATGTTTGCTGTATATATTTGCCTGCTCTTTCCGAATTACTCATCTCATTTTCTCGTTTACTCTGAAATAGAGCATGTATATTAATAATATCGTAATCTTTTTACGAAAGTCAACCCCGCTATAGGTTTCGTAATTTGCTAGAGCTGGCTTTTTACGAAACCTAAGGGCGCAATAATTTTCTTATTTTACGGATTTCTATTTATGCGAAAACCTAGTTTCATTACTCAATTTAATCTCTTTTTCACTTTCAATCATTTTCCAGTTCGATTTTTATCTCCTCCAAATCCCTCGACACGTGGCACTCAATCCCCAGCTCGCTGGTAACTCTTTCTGCCCCCGCATCAACATCCGTAATCGGGATTTCCGGATTGTGATGGATAAGGTAAAGATGGTCGATCCCTGCGCGTTTTGCGATCAGTCCCGCTCCGAAATTTCCCGTGTGCGGTCCCCCGGTATGTCTGTCAAGATCGTCATTTTCATCGTTGTATCTGTCAGATGAATCGAAATAACTCTCATGGAGAAGGACTTTAACACCGCGCACAAAGTCAATTGTCTCATTCTCTGGCGGGGTGTCGGTGACAAACGCGAACCAGTCGTTGAATTTCAGTGCCACTGTTGGATCGGTATGACGTGGATTCAATTTCACACCGACATCTATCATTTCCGAGCCGGAATTTATCGTCACACCCGGCGGATCGAGATCAATAACATCGACATTCGGGATGAGTTCGGCAAACGGATAAGGTGAATACGGTTTCCGGAACAGCCCGTTCAGGAGATCGATCGCGGGTTTGCCGTATGACACCTCGCCGGGAGCGTAAATTGTGATCGGGATATTATTAAGTATCGCCCGTACCCAGAACAGTCCGCCGATATGGTCGAAGTGGTAGTGAGTCAGGAAAATATGAGCTTTCTTTATCTTCGGCCATTGATCGCTGAATAAGGTTTTCCGAAGTTCAAGAAGTCTGGATATTCCGGTGCCGGCATCGAGAATGAAAATCTCATCGTTACGGAAAAACGCGAAACACATCGTCTCAAGCCCGTTTGCGGGAATCCATCCGCCCGACCCGAGAGGATGTATTGTCAGTTTGGAATCATTCATTGGAATTATTCTCCCGACGGAGCAAGATACACCGTTTCGCCCGACTCATCAAACATTTCGATCCATGGAGTCCCGTCGCTGTCCAGTCCCATGCCCGCTCTAACGGCTTCGTTTTCATCAAGGAGAACAAACCCGGTCGAACCGTCGATATACAGACCCATGATCGCGCGCATCACGGAGTTTTGGTCGAACAGCTTGACCGCGGCTCCATCCGATGATATCCCCATAAGCTCCCGGAGAGTACCATCGGGATCGTAGAATGCGCATCGCGGGATTTCATCGTATGCGATATAGAACCGCTGTCGCAGAACATTGTTGGCGTCGAAAAGTGCAAGCCCGGGACCCTCGAAATCATCGACATCCAGCCTTGCGCGGACTTGTCCGGAGTCATCGATAACTTCAAGTCCCTTCACCTGAAGGAAATCAGTTGTACTGTTTACCCGGTTCGATGCCGCCGCAAGGATCGGGAATGTCAGGATGAGCGCTCCCAGAATCCAGACAGCGATTGCGAGTCTGCGGTTATTTTTTTCAAGATGATCGAGTCGTTCGATGAGAATCGGAGTTGTAATGTCTGTCTCTTTCATGGCTTCACATCCTGCTTATCCTGAGATTATAGAATAAATGGAGAATTCCGGTAATCAATATCTTGTATACAATAGATGATGACGGGGACGTCATCACGCCGGGCGACCGGAGATCGCCCCTCCAAAAAAACGCCCCCCCCCGGAATCGAACCTTTTCACGCCCGATTCAATCTCAACCATCGTCACATGCATTTTCCCAGATACATTGACCGCATGTGTTCGCTTCACGGACAGGAGCAAGGGTATAATAAAAACTGGTGATAACTCAACTGGAGGCCATCACATGAAAACCCGCCTGAGTATCTCAATCGCAATTATTCTGTCAATCGCATTCATTCTTGGATGGGCGCCGCAATCCCGCGCACAGGGAATTATCATCGATCCGATCCTGATCGATCCCTGGCATCCGCAGCCAATCGGGCCGTATCCGGCACAGCCGATCACTCTTCAGAGTCAAAGCATCGAGGTGAACATCGAGGGTCAGTTCGCGCATGTCCGCTCGACCCAGATTTTCAAGAACAATACATGGATGGACCTCGAGGGAACCTGGGTTTTTCCGGTTCCGCACGGGGCAGATATCTCCGACTTCTCACTCTGGCTCGACGGGAAGGAACTCACCGCCGAAACCATGGAAGCGGCACAGGCAGCGCAGATTTATCATCAGATAGTGGCCACGATGCGCGATCCGGGACTGCTGGAATATCTGGGCGAAGGGCTTATCCAGGCGCATATCTACCCCATCCCCGCGAACGGAACCAAGCAGGTCGATATGGAATACGACTGGCTTCTCCCGCTCGATTCAGGACTTATGCGGGTCGATCTGCCGCTCAAACTCGATGGTTACTCAATCGATGTAATCAACTCACTCGCAATCACAGTGAATATCAAAACCCCCGACGCGCTCGGAACTATTTATTCACCGACCCATGATGTGAAAGTCGACCGGGAAAGCCCGTACGAGGCGACCGCGAGCATGGAGAAATCGTCCATCCGTCCGCAGGGCGATTTCGTGCTCTACATCAGCCGCCCGAAAGCTCCGGTGGGTCTGAATATGCTCACTCACGGAACCGGCACAAACGAGGGATATTTCCTCGCGATGATCGCGCCGGAGTACGATGAATCGAGTATCAATATCGTTCCGAAGGATTTCGTCTGCGTGCTGGATACATCCGGAAGCATGGCGGGCGGGAAAATCGAGCAGGCGAAAGAGGCGCTGGATTTCATCTTCCGGAACCTGAACGATGACGACCGATTCGCGCTGATCACGTTCGCGACCGATGTGTATCCATATTTCGACGGATGGAGCGACGCGACGGGCGGTAACATCTCCGACGTGCGGGATTATATCAGCGGAATCGATGCGGGCGGCAGCACGAATATAAACAGCGCGCTCGATAAGGCGTTGAGTTACGAATCGGGTAAAAACCGTCCGATGTATGTCATCTTCCTCACCGATGGACTTCCAACTGTCGGGGAAACCAACACAGCGAAAATCATCGAGAACACCAACGCTGTGAATTCGGAAGTTGACGGAAGGATTTTCTGCTTCGGTGTGGGCGACGATGTCGATTACTCGTTCATCGACCGGCTCTCCCGTGAAAATGGCGGCTACACGTCGAATGTCGCGCCGGATGAGGATCTCGAACAGCCACTGTCGGATTTCTACTCGAAAATAAAATCGCCGGTGATGACCGGGATAGAAGTTGAAATCAGAGGCGCACGTATCTATGACATGCTGCCTGTGAATCTGTCCGATCTCTTCCTCGGCAGCCAGATTCTTCTGACCGGACGGTATGTCGGCTCGGGAAGCGGGGAAATTATTCTCACCGGAAGTGTCAGCGGCGATAGCAGGCGATATTCATACGATGTCGAATTCACCGATGAACGCGACAATGACTTTATCCCGCGTCACTGGGCGACCCGTCGTGTGGGGTATCTTCTGAACCAGGTACGTCTCTACGGCGAGAATACCGAATTGAAAGATGAAATTGTCGAGCTTGCCATGCGGTACGGAATCATCACTCCCTACACGAGCATGCTGGTAGTTGAAGATGAAATGATGGATCACTGGGCATGGCAGGACGCGCCCGAATTCATGACGAGAGACGGCGGCACGGTATCAGGCTCAGTTGGCGCCGGCGGACTTGGCGGTGGTGGCTCAAACGCTGCTTCTCCCCCAAGCGCGGCGCGTGAACAGAGCGAATCGTACATGAAAATGGAGTCAGGCGAAGCATACGACATGGAGGAAAGCCTTGTCGGTTCTGTCAGCTACGCAGGCGACAAGACATTCTACCTGAACAACGACGGCTACTGGGTCGACAGCGAGTACGACGAGGATATCTATGGCGAGGATGTTTACGACGAGGACGACATCATCAAAATAGTCTACCTCAGCGATGAATATTTCGATCTACTCACGGACGAACCGGATATCGCCGAATACCTGACCGTCGGCGATGCGATTATCCTGATCTTCAACGATACTGTCTATCAGATCGATCCTGAATAACTCCGTCGGCTTCCAGCCCAACGCACAGTCGGCTTCCAGCCGACTGTAACGCTGGCTTCCAGCCGGCTGTACCGCTGGCATCCCTGCCGGCCCTAAAAAGCAAATCAGCCCCACCGATCACGGCGGGGCCTTTTTTATGCATGTTTTTCAGCACCATTCATCCGCGATAAAATCCGCGTCTGGCGGGTGATAATCGCGGCTGCGAGCATACGAATGTAGGCGCTCCATGCTCTGGCGAGTCCGATCAGACGTCTTGATTGCACCGAGTCATTTTTCGTTTTCATTTTTTTCATCTCCATAAAGCTTTTTGTTCAGCGCAAGATGGACAAGCGTTTCAAGCCCGTCGAGAGTGCGCTCCATACCCGCAAGCGCGGCGGCGACATCCTGTAGTACCGTAAACGCCTCACGACCGAACGCGGCGATCTCGTCATCGTGCCCTGAAAGGCATTCGAGGTAGGATTTCTCCCTTTCAATCCATTCCCGGCGAAAACGGTCACTTCCTGAGCTGTGAGTCGCCTCGCGCCGCCACCATCCCCACGCGAGCGCGACATTCAGCGCAAGGCTGATGATGATCGCGGCATGCGAGCTGGTCGCGGCAGTCTCAATTATTTCGAATAGTTGCTCTAACATGATTTTTTTAATCTTCCGAATCGCTGACGTACAGCCACTTCACTTTCTCCGATAGAAAACCGATCTGCACAAGGATTTTCGGGACTCCGTTCAGGCTGAACCTGTCCGGCAGATCGATCCGGAAGAACAGCCTTCTCGCGCAATTTGATGGTATATCGCCGATCTCATGGTACGCGTCGGGGTCGGTCAGTTCGCCGCCGATTGATGAAAATTCACTTTCGGAATCATCGACAATTCCGACACTGTCAGGATCCATCACGCCATCCGATTTCACCTTGACGTACCCGTTCTCGATGATATCTTCCGCCCAGATGTTCGCGGCTGACACGCTGACGCGGACATCGGTCGCGGTCGGCGCGTCGGTGAAATTCTTCTTGTTCCAGAGCCAGACGATGATCTCCTGGCTGGATGAATCGGGTTGGATTGTCCCGAACTCGATCGCGGACAGGCGCTCGATGTTGGTCCTGTCATATAAAACCAGATGCGGTCCCTTTTTCATTTTCAATCACCCTTCAAAACCTGTTACAGAATCGGCGTGAACGTATAGTTATGCACGAGCGACGGGTATGTCCCCGGCTCATAATATTTCTTGAACTCGACCAGCTTGAAAGCGTCCTTGTCGAACGGGCTTGTCAGGATGTACTCATCTCCCGCGTGCGCTCCCGCCTGCGACGGTGATATCTGGGAGGAATCGGTCATGATGCACCACGTTTTCGCCGGATAACCGGCAGGTGGATTATCTCCGGTATAAAAAGAACCGACCACTCTCAATGTATATCCCTTCGCGCCGCCCGACAGAAATGTGATCTCGCCGGGTTTGATATAGCTTCCCCAGAAAGCGCCGCTCCAATCCTCATCATCCTCGCCGACGACCGGGGCATTCGTGCTGACAAAATCCAGAACACCCGTACAGTAACGCTTTCGTCCTTCCTTCACGCGAATGACGATATGGCTGTCCTGCGCGACACCCGGATCTACAGTAAATTGACCGATGGCGGCCTTAACCGACCACTGCCCGTCCGGTGCGCCGGGCTTGACCATATCAAGAAGCTCATTCTCCGGCGGAATCTCAACCCAGCTCGGACGGACATACTCCTCAATCGGATAATTCACGCCCATGTATGCAACCGTGTTCCACCTTTGATAGCCATATGGCGAAAGGTGATCCGTTCTCAGACCCCATCCGAAATAGTAATACGGATCGGCCTCCTCGAATTCATCGAGCCATGCGAAAGTGGTAAATCCAATATGCCCGGGCAACAACTGGCATTGGTTGGGCTTGTAATAATCGAAATAACCCAGGCTCTTGTAATAATCCCAGCCCTCGATTCGTCCGATGTAATTCCCCTTTGATCCGGGTATCGTAAGCTCAAGATAATTGAGCTTCATGAAATTCGATGTCTCACCTTCCGCGCGATAATGCCGCATGTCGAGGTTAAGGCGGATACCGACCATCCAGCCTTCGACACCGATTTTGTAAAGCCCTATCCGACCGGTGTCGAGTTGCAGACCGATCGCGTGCGAATCGTGGAGCGGAATCTCACCCCTTTTTTCGAGATCGGAATCAGACATAACAGATTCTCTCCTCGCCGAATACCTCGGTGGTTCTCGCGACAATCAGGTAGTTGAGCGCACCGGTCGACATTCTCGCGATCTGCACTGTCTCGCCGACAGCAAGCTCGCTCAGGATCGGTCCGGCTTTCAACCCGTACAGAATCCGTCCGGCGGATGCCACGTCATAAACGCGACCCCCCAGCTCATTTCTGTAAACCGCGACAACCGCGCCGACTCGTGTATCGAGTGGATCATCACCGAATTTGCGCCCAAAAAAAGCCCCGATTCGATCCGGAGCGCTGGAGACAACGTCGTATGCCTTTCCGGTTTCCGGCTCGATCACCTTCCTGATATGCGTCGCCTGGAACGGTCGGCTCTGCGGCAGCTCAAGGTCAAGCTCATCGCCCGTGACACGGATTCCATCGCCCGCCCTGAGCCATTTGTTCATCGGAAGCCTGAGAGTAATCGATGGGGATCCATCCTTCGATCCCGCGAGCAGAATCTGCCCGACACGCCTCGCCATGATTTCGGTCGTGATCCTCTCGTCGCGAATTGTCGGACCGTACACAAGCGGTTCGCTTTTTTTCGTGGCTTCATCCCGAACCTCCAGAAGCACCTGGCTGACTGTCAGATCGGCAAGCGGACCGATATCAATCTTCGGTCTCGCCCACACGATCACACGATAATCGGTTCCCTTCTTTTCATAGCGACCCTTCTCTATTTCTTCCTCGTACTGAGCAAGTTCCTCGTACAGGTCGCGCATTTCATCGTTATCGAGGTCGTCATCCTCATAGTTGTCGAGATATCCCGGCGCGCTGGCGATGATTTTATAGGTCCCAAGTGGAACCGCCTCGAATGCGTAATAGCCCTTATCGTCAGCGGTGATATCGAAAGTCTCGCCCTGGTCATCTCCATCGAGTTTCTCACGCCTGACCAACGCGTGCGCTATCGGAAGGTTCTCGCCGTCCGCGTTCGGGACAGCATCGTAAACCCGTCCATGAATCCTGAACAGCCGGTTTCCCTCTTCGTCCTCGATATACGGACATTCGCCGGCTTTATCCTCGATATTCCACTCGATGAGTATTGTTACATTTATTACTTTCTGCCCGTTGATAACTTCAATTGTCGGTCTGGTCGCAAGCTCGCCTCCGATAACGCTGATCGATGACGGATCGTACAAATCGCCATCAAGCTGGAAATTCAACTCGGCAGGCTGGGGGATCTCATCCGATCTGAACGGCTCACTCGGCTCCAGCGTCCCCTCTTCATCGACCACCCGGCACCATCCGGGACGGGTGAAATCGGTCGGGGGAAAATATATCGACCTCGTTGGAAGGCGGCATGTCTCGCTGTGACCGAAAATCTGCACGGCTGAGAAATTATCTTCGCTCCGGCAGGATTCCCGTTCATCAAGCACCGTGATTGCATCGTAAATCCATGCGGTTTTGAAACCATCAGGGAAACCTCTCTCGCTGATAACAAGTGTGGTTCCTTCAGCTTTGACAGACGCTCCCACAAGTCCCGCGATCTCGCGGATCACATCGCCGGAAGTTTTCTCTCTCGCATCAAGATAGACAACCGGGAAATCAATGCAGTCAATTGTGAGTTTCTCCAGATACGGGCTGTCGGCGGCGCTAAAGCATTCCCTGATGATATCGTGCGCTCTCGGATGCTCCTTCGCGAAATGAAGCTCAACCACATCGTCAAAATCGACCGAATCGTAAAGGGTTGACGATCTCATTGCGCGGTAATCGTCGGCGATAAGAATCCCGTTCCGAAAAACCTCGCGCCTGAGTCTCGGATGCCATGTCCGTCCGAGCGCTTCCTGCCTCGGAGCATCGAGTGAAACCGAAAAATCCTGCACTCTGATTCGTACACGATGCGCTCCATCCTTCGATGTGACAAACTCCCTCGAAACCACAAGCCCTCTGAAACATTCGGTGTAATGGGTTATCCCGATGCTGTCGACCTCGCCGATCGCCGCACCGATGATAATGTTTTTGTCCGGATCGCAGTCCGAATAAATCGATGGATCCCCGATGATGATCTCCAGTGTGTCCGGTCCGGTTCCAAGACTCTGGGTTAATTCCAGCCGTACAGACTTGCTGCTGATATCAATGCCGCTTTCAAAAAGATCGCTTCCCGCGAGCGGAAGGATTTTCACAAGCGCTTTAACAGGATGAAGCACCGCAGCGCCGTTATTTTTCAGATTGTCGAGGACATCCCCGGCCACACCTTTAGCGTACCGGACGATAACCTGCCCACCGTCGGGAATATCGCCGTTGGGAAGACGGGAGATCGTGTCGTTTTCGTAATCGATCTCATAATCGATATCCTCTTCATAGACAGTGTCGCTGTCCTCCGACATAACCACGATTTTGTCCCAGAGACTCATCAGTCCAGCTCCTCGGGTGTTGTTCCATTCAATGTGACTGCCTTCTGCTTTTTCCAGGCGTATTCCGTGCAGAGAGCATCGGCGGTCGATTCATCCACGACGAGAAAATCAGCAGCGAACTCACTTAATCCAAGAATTGTCACGCCCGGGGTTACAGCGAATAACGCGACCGTTCCGATATTGAAACCAATACCGGTATCCGCGTCTTTCGGTGAAGCGAGGGTATGCCCCACGGGAACTTTGGTCATATTGGGATACTTGACTTTGTGCCCGATGGGAATATTTTTCGGCCATGCGCCCTGGATCGCGCTTCCGCATGGAATAACCGACACCGCGAGCGAGCCATTGCACCAGCCGGCGGGAATTGGCCCACATGCTGAGCCTTCCACGCACCATCCAAGGGAGACTTTACCGTACGTGGTCAATGTGTAACCCGCACCGACAATGTTTCCGCCAGGATTGAAAAAGGCCAGAAGCAGAGTGTCCGTAATATCAAACAGGAGTTCGACATACAATCTCCCGGTGGCCGGCTCGAAGGACGCGCGGAAATCGGTATCGTCCAGCTTATCCCAGGACTGACCGCCGTCATCGCTCGACCAAATGTCAATTTCTTCTGCAGGCCAGTTATAAATAAGTATACGTGGCCTGAGAAAATCATCGGCGTTCGCTCCACCTCGACGCGGATCGAATTTTATTCGTATCAGGTTTTCCATGGCATTGTGCCTGTTGATCTGTACTTGTCTTTCACTGCACAGTAACCCTGTAGGCTACAAGTTCTTCAGTGAACCCATTATTGCTGCCCACAAGGACATCACCCGCGTTCTGGGAACCGTCAAGAGGATCGGGATTCGTAAAATCGGCGCTTAATTTATCTCCGCGCGTCTGGAAATTCGCCGAGCTTGTGCAGTCGCCCCAGCTCCCGTATACGGAGAGGACAATCAGGAACTCATAAACCAGTTCACCATTATCGGTCCAGTTAAATTCTTCCTGGTAAATCCGGTTTGTATTTCCACTTGTCCCATACTTATCCAGAACGGTCTGCCAGGGAATAACGATCGCGTCATGCGACATATCACCGGCTCCGCCACCGGTATTGTTTGAGTAAAAACCGAACCATTTCAGATTCGGCGCGGTGTCGCGATCCGGATTCACATCCTGATCATCCGCCGGATTCAGACGGTATGCATCCTCTTGAAGCACTAAAGCTTCACCTGATTCGTTGATCGCCTTCATCCTGCAGCCCAGAATGCCCGACGGCCAGATCCGCCACCGTATATATATTGGATAATCCGTGCTGTCAGGATCGGACTGGCTTCGGAGATAACCCACCTGAAGAATATCAACAAACCACGCTGTTTCTCTCACAACGCTGAGAGTTATCCCGCCGGAAGGATACATAACGGTTCCCGGAATTTTCTCCAATTGGTGATACGACGAGAAAAGGACAGGCGGCGTATTCCCCGATTCCACACATTCATGCCACGTTCCATTTGTCTCATACTTATACGATGTTATCCCGACATTTTCCTTGTCAAAAACAAGCGTGAATGCCTCCGCAACCAATGTAATCGTGTCATCGGTAACCGTTATCTGAAATCCGTCAGTCATTTTTCAATATCCTCTATAATGCTGGTTTCCTGCATAACGCAACGCTTGCTTCCTGTTGCAGCGCTGGCTTCCTGTTGTAGCGCTGGCTTCCTGCTTATGTAGCGCTGGCTTCCTGCTTATGTAACGCTGGCTTCCTGTTGTAGCGCTGGCTTCCAGCCGGCTGTACCGCCGGCATCCCTGCCGGCCTATATCGTCGTTATCCTCGCCTGCAGATTCGCGTGACGAGGGTTCCCGGTCGGGGAATCAGACTCCTGGGTCACTATCCTCACCCAGAAGCTCTCGATATCATTCTGGTCCATGCTTCCGAAAACGACATCCGATGTCCCGAATGTCCCGGGAGTTCCGCTGTTGTCCCCGGCGATCTGCACACGGGATTTTCCATCTGAGATGTAGATATCCGCCTCATCGTTCTCCGACAGACCCGAGTTGAAAACCGCCCATAGACCGGTCGCAAGCTCGTTCTCGGTCGTGCCATCGGCGACAATATCTTTCTCAACCGCCGACTGTCCTTCATATGAGACATCCACTTTCGATGTGTCGGCTTTCACTTTCACATTGTATGTCCCGATCGCGGTTGTCTGTAAATATTTCGTCTCGTTGATCGCTCTGATCGGCGTTCCGGTTTCATTCTCGAAATCTCCGTCGGGAAGGATGCGGATCCTGGCATCGGAGCCGTCAGCATCACCGACATTCTTCACCCACAATCTCTTGTTCGATGATGAATTCCCCGCGACGATGATTCCCGGATTCCAGCCGATATAAACCTTCGCCTGGTATGTCTGCTGGGTGTCGAGATTCGCGACACTCAATGTGACACCCGGGACGATATCGTTTACATCATCGCCGTTGGTCGTGACATCATCCACATGGTACGAGCTGCCGTCCTTGCGGGTAACATCGCAGTCCCAGTGCGA
The DNA here is from genome assembly GCA_965370205.1 of uncultured bacterium. Classification (GTDB taxonomy): domain Bacteria; phylum JAJVIF01; class JAJVIF01; order JAPKYR01; family JAPKYR01; genus CBDUUJ01. Next base: position 1,355 of record CBDUUJ010000004.1, on the reverse strand, counting down.
ATTCCCCGAATCGTAGGTAAAATCAAGCGTAAGCTCGTCCGGAGGAGCATTCCCGCCTCCCTGATTCGGAGACACGATCACGGAAGCGCCCGTAAGCGGTGTTCCTGTCGTGTTCTCATAATGAATCAATGTCTCAGTTGTACAGCCTGAGTTCTCATATACTTTCAATTCAGCAGCCATAATTTTCTCCAATGAAATTTGTATTCGTATTTCATAACACAGGCTTCCAGCCTGTTGTACCGCTGGCATCCCTGCCGGCTGTACCGCTGGCATCTTGCCGGCTAACTCACAGCAATCAATTCAATCCGAAAACTGAACCCCTCCGTTACACCGACAAGAGGTTTTGTCTCGAACATCCCGATCAGAACATCGCGTTGAGAGTAGTCGTCATCAAAAACCACAGTCGCGCCGGTATCACCGCATGACTCATACATGGCTTCGATCGCGTTCTTCACGCTGACCGACATATATTTCCCTGTAAGGACGATAGTCTCCCGGCCAACTCCCACAACATGCACTTTCCCGCGACCCAGCGTCGCCTCGGTTCTGACAGGCAGTGACAGCGATTCGTCCATTTTCTCCGGGACCGCGTCGAAACCGGTTCCTCCCAGGCTGTAAGTGATATTCGGCATGGATCCTCCATCCTTATATGGGCATTAAAAAACCGGAGCTGGTCGGCTCCGGTGAATTAAATATCCAATCAAACTATTGTTGTTATCTTTCTTTCAGAAGCTTCAAATATCTTGATTTCGTCAATCCAGCTATCTTAATCAGGCTGGAAATAGTTGGACCATGTAGATACCTGCAATGGATGGGAACAACTAAAGGTTGTACTTTATCAGGATGCCTCATAACTAAATGATTACCTGTTTGGCGAATCTCCCTGAAACCAAGGCTTTTAAAAAGCTTAACAAGTTCCCTCGGTTTTACAGGATTAATTTCTTTAGGTTTTTGTTTCTTTTTAACTTCAGTCATGTTTCACCTGATTTACATTTGTAGAGATGCCTTTACGGATTTCAACGGCGCTTCGATTGTCATGGGAATATCATCGTTTGATGGTACACCTGTTTTTAGAAACACAGTCCGTTCAGGAAGAAGCGCATGCTAATGAAATTCATGCAGGTTCATGAATGCTTCAATTTGGTCTGTATCAAAAACGTCCTGTATAGTCGCTGTGATTGCATTAACAAGATAATCAAAAGCCTCTCCCTGACTCGAACCTTCAGAAGTATACTTTAATTCAGGACACTCAATAAAGTACGATCCGTTGTCCTCTTCAAAACGACACGACAATCGAGCTTCAATTGACTACCTTATTCGATCGATAAAAATATATGAGCACTTGTCTTGTTGCA
>CBDUUJ010000003.1:0-23545 GCA_965370205.1 uncultured bacterium | reverse complement strand
TTAATAAATAAATGTCAAAGGGGACTTATACCAAACCTGTTATTTAACTATCGTTTGATTAAGGTTTGATAAAGGGGACACCAGCATTTCGATGACGAAATGTGGTGTCCCCGGGTATGTATCAAGTTTTTTTACTGGTTTTGTAATAAAGATAATAAAAAGGAAAAAAACGACCCATCAAACTTAATAAGTCAGCCAACCAAATACAATCTCTTAACCAAGCCGCTTGCGCAATATCACCGCAGTAATTTTAATGCCTCTTCAATCTGAATTGCGGCGATGGTGAACCAGGTGTTTTTCCACATGCCGTACTCGTTTGTTTTGTAGGAGTACGTCCAGCCGCGAACATCGGAGTCCATGATCGGGTAGTCGAGCGGGGCTTCGATCACGACCCAGTTCTTCGTGTCCATGTCGCCAAGCTCGAAAATTCCGTCGTTGCCCGCCTGAATGCCGGTGATAATGCCGCCGGGGACAATTCCGTCCGCGTGACCATCCATGAAGCAGTAGCGGTGATGGTAGCAGCCGGGACCGTACCCGATACCCGCCATCATGCAGACATTCGTCGGGTTGAAGCCGGTAATCCACTGAAGCTCGTGCTCGGCGACATCGAGGTAGTCGGTGTTTCCGGTGACAAGCGCGGCGGTCGCCATGCCCCACGCGAACGCGGTCGTGGACGAATTGCTGTTATGCCGCAGATTTACAACCGTGCCGTCCTCAAGCTCGCCGCCGATATGCTGGAACGGGGAGAGATTCGCGTACTGGTACGTGCTCGACGCCCAGTTGTCGAAAGTCTCGCGGATCTCATCGCAAAGGGGATCGTCGGGAAGGAATTTGTAGAATTCATAAAGCGCGACATGCTGGAATCCGCACCTGACGCTCTGGGTATGGTTTTCCCAGTCTATGATATTTCTCACACGGGTGCGCGCATCTTCGAGGTAGAACTGGTCGCCGTTCATTTTGTAATATTCCAGATCGATCATGAGGAGTCCGGAGTTGGAGTAGTATTGGTAAGTTCCCGCATCTTCACCGAGGGTTTCGACCGACCAGTCGAGCGGCTGATGAGCTGTGTATATGTCATCAACAATTGATAATGCCCATTCCGAAAGCTCCGGATCGTAGGGTGCGATCATCCGACCCATTTTCGCGAGTCCCGCCGCGGTAAGGCAGGTTCTGGGACTTTCCCAGCGGGCGGCAAATGATCCCTCTTCGGTGAGAAGCCGTTGAGGTTCACATTCCGGCGCGCCGAGCCATGCGCAGACATCCTCATAGTCCGCTGTATATCCGGGATGGAAAGTGCCGTCCCAGTAAGCCTTGCAGAAATATCGACCCTCCCACGCGGCCTCGTCAAGGAAACGCGGAATTTCGGTTCCGTCACCCATGCCGAGATATTCCTGGTAAATTCCGAGTGAAACCATTGCCACGGTTCCGCCGGCGATCCATTTTCCGTAGTCGCCCGCGTCATGCCATCCGCCCGACACATCGACGATCTCGCCATTATCGCGGATAACCGCGTCGTCAGCGTGGCATTCTGCGTGGAAACCGGGTACTTCGGTTCCGCATCGCTGGTAGTAGTACCATCCAGATGACATCTCCGCGAGGTCGAGCCAGTTTCCTTCCTTGATCTCGAACGCGTTGGAGTCGCTGACCTGGTTGGTCTCATTCAGCCTGATACGGACGCGGTACATGCCTTCGACTTTGAAATCGGAGAAATCGGCGATGTAGTTATTTCCGCCCCAGATATGGCTTCCGGCAGGCTCGATTTCGCCCACGTAGACGACTGACTGCGTCGCTGGATGCTGCTGGTTGTGGAAGCATTCGACCAGCTCGAAAGTTCCGGAGATTGTCATGTCGTTCGCCCAGATGACCGCCTGCTTGATGCTGTCAGGGTCGTAGCCGGCGTGGCAGATGATCGGCTCGATAACTTTCTGTGCGATAACCTGGCCGTCCTGCAGTTCCGACCAGGAATCGGTCTGCGGATGGAGCCAGCGTACCGTTCTCGCCTGCTTGAGTTTATCTTCAATAGTAAGTTCACCGCGATTTCTCAAAACACGCGATGTGACATACATTTTGATCACCCTCGGATAATCGGCGGCCGGCACTGTATAGATAATCCTTCCATCCCAGAATGAGTAATCGATCTCCTCTTCCGTTCCGGTGACAGGGTCGATCAGTGTCGGCATACCGTGGATCGTGAACCAGAGGGGATCGTATGAGAGTGTTGCCTCGCCCTCCCCGGTTTCTGACCAGAACGCGATTCGGAAATCGGACTCGTTCTGGTATGCGATCGCTTCGCACTGGATCCCGTCGGCGATAATGTCGACGGGGATATCATCTCTGATTATCCAGGAATCATCGAAGAGCGAATCGAGAGTGATGTCGTCCTGGGCAAAGCTGATGGTTGGAATAATCAGAAGAAAAAATAGGATATAAGCGAAATATTTCATGTTAATAATCTCCTTGTAACCCGGCAATCCACTGCCGGGAATCTTTCAGTTTTTTATATTGGAACCCGGCAAAGGAAATGCCGGGCTACTTACTTACGACGCATTGCCATGCGTCGCTACGATTTAGCGACACTCGCGGACTGCTCTTTCGACTTGCAGGGCGCCCATTACGAACCAGGCGCTGTTGCGTGCCCAGTACTCGTTCGACGCATATACGTACGTCCAGCCCCAGACATCCGTGTCGATGACAGGGTAGTCGAACGGGACATCTGCGAACACGAAATTTTTCGTGTCGGTGTCGCCGAGGTATAAAATCTGCTCGTCTCCCCATCCGCTCATGATTCCGTTAAGGATACCGCCTGGGACGACCCCGTCCTGGTGGCCCTCAATGAAGCAGTATCGGTGATGGAAACAGCCGGGACCGTGTCCGACATCCGCCATCATGGAGATGTTTGTCGGATTGAAACCTGCGATCCACTGGATCTGGTGCTCGGCGGCATCAAGATATTTTGTGTCGTCGAGCCAGATCGCGGCGGTTGCGAGACCCCACGCGAACCGTCCGAATCTTCTGTTACCGTGCCAGTATCTTAGATTCCAGGGTTCGCCGTCCTCGGTCTCGCCACCGACAAGCCCGAATTCCGAGAGATTTGCGTATCTCAAAGTGTAGTCGGCCCATCGACGGAAAGCATCCAGAATATCCACGTCGAATTCAGAGCCGGGATAAGCATTGCGGTATTCGTACAGCGCGAGAAGATGGTTGTTGCATTCGACATCCATTGATGTTCTCGCGATATCCCTGTAGAAAAAGCCCTCATCGTCCTGGGCTTCGAGGATGTTGGCAAGCCGCATATCGGCATCGATCAGGTAAATCTCGTTGCCCCACAGATGGTATAACTCGATGTCGAGCAGAAGCAGTCCGGTTTGCAGGTTTAAATAAGAGGTCTGCCTTTCTTCATATTCCGGAGCCGACAGGTCGACCGCGCTGTCTCTTTCGTAAGTATCCATCGCGATATCAAAACACCTTTCCGCAAGCTCGGAATTTCCCGACATCACCATCCGACCTGTTCGCGCAAGTGTGGCTCCGTAATAACTGATTCCGGGACCCTTCGTGCTCATGACAAGGGCCTCTTCCTCGGTGAGAATTCTCGGAGGCTCGCACGCACAGTCGCCAAGCCATGTGCAGACATCCTCCATGTCGGGTGTGAAACCCGGATGAAAAATACCGTCCCAGTATCCCTTGCAGATATATTCGGTGCCCCATGCGGCCTCATCGATAAACGACGGAAATTCGGAATCATCCGACTGCTCGTCAGCGAATTCCTCATGGAGAGTTGCCAATGCCCAGACACTGACAGTTGACGGGCCGATCCATTTGCCGTAGTCGCCCGCGTCATGCCATCCGCCGGTCACATCGACAACCTCGCCGTTATCCCTGAGTATGATATCTTCGGTGTGGCAGGCGTCGTGCCAGCCGGGGATTTCCATTCCGCATCGCTGGTAGTAATACCATCCGGCGGCTTTCGCAGCCAGATCGAAGTAGTTGTTGTCCCTTATCACGAACGCGTTGGAGTCATTTACTTCGACTGTCTCATTCAATCTGAGCCGGACACGGTACATGCCTTCGGTTTTGAAATCCGAGAAATCAGCGATGTAGGTGTTTCCGCCCCAGATATGGTTTCCGGTGTATTCAATATCCCCGACATAAACAACCGACTGTGGCGCCGGATGCTGACGATTGAAATCGCAATCTATCAGTTCGAAATTGCCGGTGATGGTTATGTCGTTTGCCCAGATGACCGCCTGTTTGATGCTGTCGGGATCGTAACCGCCATGGCAGATTATCGGTTCCATTGTCGGTTGCGCGATTATCTGATCATCCTGCAGTTCCGACCAGCTCTCGGTCTGCTGACGGATCCACCTGATCGTTCTCGACTGCCTGATGCGGTCTTCGGTTGTAAGCTCGCCGCGATTTCTCAGCATGCGGGATGTGGCATACAGCTCGATAATCTGCGGGGTATCTGTAACCGACACTTCGAAGATCATCATCTCGTTCCAGAAGCGAAAATCGATCACGACTTCATCTCCGGTGACCGGATCGATCAGAACAGGATCACCGTGGAAGAGAAAATAGACGGGATCGAATGTGAGAGTCGCATGGATTTCGCTATCCGTTTCAGCCCAGAAGACAACTTTGATATCGGCTTCGTTCTGGTATAAGAGGGCGGTGTATTCCACATCCGCAAGGTCGAGAAAGACGGGCAGGTCATCCCGAAGCACCCAGGAATCATCGAACAGGGAATCGATGGTGATCTCATCCTGCGCGAGGCTGACAGTTGGAAAAATCAGCAGGAGAATAAGGAAATAAGCGAATTTTTTCATGTTTAAGAACCTCCGAGTTCTGTAATTTTTTCCGTAATTTGAGACACACCTACAAGCTCCTTCAAGCTGGAAGCTTTCAATCGCTTGTAGGCGGCACCCGTTTATACAGGTGCACCAGGCTAACGGTATTATATTTTCAATCCGCGAAAACTGTCGCTTTCAATGCGTCATCATAATCATCGAGCAGGCTCGTTCCCATGAAGAAGACAACACCGTCGGCGCCAACCTCTCTGGCAATCTCCACCTGCTCGACAAGACCTTCCGGAGTGTTGTCGTCATGCGATGTCCTGCATGAGAGACCCGCATACATCAGGCAGTTTCCATCGGCAATTTCCACTGCCATGCTGGTGTATTTCCTGAATAATTCCATGTGGTTCGTGTACAGCATCGGACAGAGGACATCCACAAGACCTTCCTCGGCCCATGTTCTCCAATCCTGCCCGATCATGTAGGCGGCTGATTCGGCTTCGGGGAAAACAGCCACGGAGATAACGATATCCTCATTTCCCGTCTGTTCGAGCAAATCCTGCGTTTCCCTGAGGAGATCCGTTACTTTATTCGCGTTCCATCGTATCCACTCGACCCACATCAGGCTGCCGGAGTTATGGTAGCTGATGCTGAGCGGGTCGCGGCCATATTCAGCTTCGAACATGTCGCGGGTTCGGTCATCGTAGCTGTAGCCCTGACGTACCGGGAAGCGGATACCGTCGAACTGAATGCCATCGATGTCATATTCCAGCAGTTCCGCCATCTCGCGCAGCATGAATTCCCTTACTTCCGGGATCGCCATGTTCAGGCATCGATGTCCCTCCACTCCCTGGATCAGCCAGTCGAGATTGTCGCCGATCTCACCATCAAGGGAAACCCTACGGTACGGGCAATAGATCGAATGGAAATTCATATTTCTGGAGTGCGCCTGATCCAGCATCACCTCAAGAATGTCCCAGTCGTCAAGGTAATTGCTGTCGAAAACGTACAGGTGGTTGATACCGAGGGAAGCCCATTCATCGTAATAATATTGCATCTCGTCGAGGGCTTCATCTTTGTCTTTACTGAACATTTTGGCATTGATCCAGACCGCGCGTCCTTCCTCAGTTGTAGTTTGAGCATCCGCCTGCCACCCTGAAAGGCAGATAAGGACTGCGATAGTTAACAATAATGATACTTTTTGCATGAGATTGCTCCTTTTTCAGTAAATCGGGACACCTACAAGCTCTTTCAAGCTGGAAGCTTTCAATCGCTTGCAGGCGGCACCCGGAATGGTTTTTATTATTCTGAAAATACTGTCGCTTTTAATTCCGTGACGAAATCGTCGATCAGACTGCTGCCTGAGAAGAAGATTACACCGTCGGCGCCTTCCTCCCGCGAAATCTCCACCTGCTCGACACATCCTTCAGGTGTATTTTGATTGTGTGATGAACGGCACGCGATGCCCGCATACATCAGGCAATTCCCGTCGGCTATCTCGACCGCTTTTTGTGTGTACTCCCTGAAGACATCCATGTTGTTCGTGTAGAGCATGGGACAGAGGATATCGACAAGCCCTTCATCGGCCCAGGACTCCCATTCCTGCCCGATCATGTAGGCCGCTGAATCGGCATCAGGAAAAACCGCAGCCGATATGAGAACATCCTCTCTTCCTATCTCCTCAAGAAGTTCATGCGTTTCTCTCAGGAGATTCGTCACATTGTTCGCGTTCCATCGTATCCACTCGACCCACATCGCGCTTCCGGAGTTGTGATGTCTCAGGCTCAATGGATCGCGACCATATTCAGCCTCGAACGCAGCTCGTGATTGGGCATCATAGCTGTAACCCTGGCGAACCGGGAAACGCACGAAATCGTAATGGATGCCGTCGATGTCGTATTCCAGAAGCTCGTAAACCTGGCGCAGCATGTAATCCCGCGCTTCGGGAATGGATGGGTTCAGAGTCTGGTGACCCTCGACACCCTGAATCAGCCACTCCGGATGCTCGGCGATCTCACCTTCCAGCCTGACATGACCGCCCGGATTAAAGCATGGATGCACCATCATGCCTCTCGCGTGGGCAAGATCCAAAACTGTGCTGAGGACATCCCATTCATCCGAGTAGGTACTTGAAAAGACGAAGAGGTTGTTGACACCTAAGGAAGCCCATTCGTCGAAGGTTTCCGTCATCTCAACGACAGCCTGCTCCTCTTCGGAACTGAACTGCATCGCGGATACCCAGACCGCTCGCGCTTCCTCTGTTTCATCTTGCTGAATTATGGTCTGGGCATTGGCTTGAAATCCCATCGTACAAATGAGAACCGCAACAAGCATTGCCAGATTTGTTTTGATCATCATTGGTTTCTCCTGTTGATGTCAGCTTCCACCTGTCCGACAGGAAAAGTCCATTAGCTTGAAGCTAACGACATTTTATGAAGCTAACGACACTGATGTCTATCTGAATATCCAATACAATCCGATCTGAATTATGCAGATAATCGTCGCCCAGATTCTAAGATCCCGCCATCCGGCATTATCGAGAGCACCCGCCAGGATATACTCGCGTGGGAGTCTCCAGACCGTAATGATGACAGCGATGAATAAAAGAGTGCCGAGTATCGTCGCCCAGTAAAGGGGTATGCTGTGCAGCCATTCACTCATTTGGTGTCTCCTTTCTTGCTCTTATCGATAAGACCGTAAACAAGGTTGACTAACTTCTCTTCCGGATCGGGTTTCGTCAGCAAGCTGATCAGGATGGTCGCAATAATGGTAATTACAAACGACCACCATGCCGTATAAAGGAAAGGCACGTTCTGAGAGAACATTATTGCGGTCGAAATCACACCGATAATCAGTCCGAACAGTCCGCCCCACTGGTTAATTCTCTTTGACATAATTCCAAGGAGCATGATCGCGAATGTCGGTCCCTGGAAGATAGAGAGTATGTACTGCATCGCCAGATATATTCCAGGGAATTTTTCAGTCGCGGGAGCGAACAGGATTCCTCCGATCAGGAATATCACCGTTAGCCATCTGCCGATGGCGAGGTAATGTTTGTCAGTGGCATTCTTCACAATGAAAGTCTGATAAATATCTCTCGTCCAGATTGTGGAGAGGGAGTTTAATGTCGAGTCAACGGTGGACTGGATCGCGGCGATGATCGCGGCGAACATCAGACCCCGCAACCCAATCGGCAGGAGTAGCTTGATGGCCTCGGGCAGCGCCTGGTCGGGATTTTCAAACTGACCCGCCGTGAGCGCCAGGACGAAGAACCCCGGAAGGATGATGAAAAACGCGAAAAGTGTCTTTGGGAAAGTCGCCAGTATCATCCCGGCCTTGGCGTCCCATTCACTTCTCGCGCCGAGAGTTCGCTGGATGATGGACTGATGGCAGCACCACCATGCGGGCGACAGCACAAGCGCCAGGCCGAACACCATTCCGAGCCACGGCCAGTCGAGATTGCTGAGGGGCAGGAATAACTGAAGATGCTCGGGATTTTGTTCGGTCACTTTTTCAGAAAGGCCGGAGATCCCGCCGACTTTCATGAATCCGGACACCATTATCGAGACACTGCCGACCAGCATCACAACAAACTGGATCAGGTCGGTGTAAACAACCGCGGTCAGACCTCCGACTACGGTGTAGATACCCATTATCACCGCGACGATAATGATGCTCGTCATGACCGGCCAGCCGAGGAATGAATTCATCAGAAGTCCGGCGGCGTACAGGAAGATGCCAAGGAAACAGATCAGCACCAACCCCCAGATTATCGCCATGATCAGCCGTACCGCGGCGTTGTATCTCCGTCCGAGGAATTCCGGCACTGTGTAGACACCGGCACGCCAGTAGAACGGGATAAAGATGAGCGCGGAGATAATCATCGCGGGAATCGCGCCTATCCATTCATAGTTGGCCTGGGTGATGCCGACCTTGAAACCGTTTCCGGCGGCACCCATGTAGTCATAGGAGCCTATGTTGGTCCCGATGATTGAAAAACCGATAACCCACCAGGGGAGCATCTTGCCCGCGAGGAAGAAATCCTTTGCGGTTTTTACATTCCTGCCAAAGTAGGTGCCAATACCCAGGATGGCAAGCATGTAGACAATAACAATAACAACATCGATTGTTGCGACTGAAGATCCAGATTCCATTTGCGCGTCTCCTTCCTTGCTCAGGGATCGGAAGTATAAGTATTTATAAAATAAATACCGGCTCGATCAAACGGTTCCGTAACGCAGCTTATCGCGCACGCTGAAACCGGACGAGCCGGTTCGCTGTCCATAATAAACGGTTAAATCTCTGAATACCGAGAACCAAAAGCGGAGCATCCCCCTGTCTCCAGGTTTGATAAAAATAAATCTGACTTAAACAATACTAAATAACCGGTGCGCAATAGCATATGCATGATTGCTGATATTGTCAAATGCTCCTTCTGGAAAGGGCAAATCCACGGATACGGGTTTTCGCTATCCTGTTACCCAAATTCCCAAATCCATTGTTCGCGATTGAGGTTGACAAAGCGAGTATGCTTATGTATTATTGTAAAATATTACAATAACTACGGTCGAATTAAAAAAATGGTTGACACACAAAAACTGGATGCTATCGATCAGGAGCAGCTCGAGAAACACCGCGCTCTGGGCGATCCGTTACGGCTAAGGCTGTTCCGTCAATTCCAGAAAACACGGACGGTAAGTGAAGCCGCAGAAGAACTCGGAATTGATCGCACGCTGCTTTACTACCATGTCCGCATACTTCTCAAGGCCGGTCTGATTGAGGAAGTCGAAACCCGTAAGGCCGGGCATGTAACCGAATCTGTGTATGCGACAAAGAATTTAATACTGGATCATAAGCCTGGATCCGAGAGGCTTACTCGAGATGCGATATCCATGATGCAGGAAACGGTTGATGATTTCCGCAAGTCACGATCACAACCAGGTAGAACCAAAACCGGAACCGGTCGACATATCATTAAGATTAAATCCGAGAATTTCCTCGAACAGCAGCAGCTTATCGACGATCTGGCTATTGAGGTTCTGGAAAGACTGGATGCTATCGAGGACAAGGACGGGGATAGAAGCTATTCGTTTACGTTATTGCACTTCGAGCTGTAATTTTTTTTGGGCGGTCATTGTAAAATATTACAATCTTCTCATAGACTGAAGACGATTTTTATTGAATAAAAGGAGTGTGTCATGCATCGATTTACAGTGTGTCTCTCAACATTGCTGATGTGTCTCATTATTATATTGGGATGCTCATCCGGAGGCGGAAGTCCCGTAGCGCCACATGCGAACAATGATCCAGCCGGATCGAATATGGGGCAATTATCAGGCGGCGATTCAAATCACATTCTCTGGGGAATGTGGGATTGCCGAATTGATCCCATCAGCGGTCAAGTCGAGATCGTGCCTTTGAGGACGGCGAATTTCACCGCGAACGTGAATAATCTGCTCGAAGCGCAGCCGGGAAATCTTCTCATCGAGAACATTGATGCCGCCGATTACCTCACGGAAGGCCGCATCGACTGCACGGTCAAGCTCAAGCATCCGTTTCCGGGCTTGGATATGTATAACGGATTCGATGTCTGGGGCGTTTTCATGCACAACGGATCGACGTCGCTAGGCTACGACGGACTTGTCTACAGCGACGGATCGAACGACGACGAGGCTGTGCTTCTGAATCCGGACGGCTGGACGCGATGGTTTAATTACACGGAATTTTTCGGAACAACGATCCCGATTCTCGAGTACTATCCGGGAAAACTTTCCGATCTTCCGAACCCATCAGCGACTTTAAACCCGTTTAAAATTTTCGCCGACGGGCTTGATGCCGAGGATGATTACTACACATGGGTCACGACATCCGGCAATGCCGATGATCGCGGGGTTTTCAAAGCGGGTTTCGTGAATTCCAGACGGTACGAATTAAAATTCCCGATGGTCGGCGGCAGTCCGGCACTTCATTTCCAGTACGCGGTTATCGCGACATGGGAACCAGCCGATCCGACACTGACCGGCGATCCCGACGTGTATGATATCGATGATTTTCCGTCGAGCGCCAATTGCGAGGAAGCGTTTTTCGTCAATATCGATACTGATGAATCCGACCTCTACTACGAAGATTCATCCACGTTCGGCGGGAATCTGATTGCCGACATCGAGGTTTTCGACTGGCAGGGCGGATCGGTCGGCGGACTGGGTGTCCTGAATGAAGTTAACAGTATTATTGTAAAGGCTGATTTCATTCCGTCAGGATCGCAGACATTCTCGCAGGCTCAGCTTGCAGCGATAGCGACTTCCGGAACAGTGAATTCATCGGTGTTCCAGGTGGAGATTGCGAATTGTACACCATCAGCGAGCGGTGAAGCCGACATGTGGGTGATCGTCGAAGCCGACGGACTCAACGCCGATTCCTACGGTCAGGACTTCCCAACTGAATATCCCGATCCCGCTCGCCGAGCGGCATTTCAGCTTGGTTCTGTTACAGTCAGCGATGAATATATTTTACCCTCGGATGTAATCTACGTTGACGACTCAAACACGAGTGGAGTCGAAGACGGAACTCCTGAGCATCCGTACAACACAATCCAGGAAGGTATAGACGCAGCGGCTCTTCTGGTGGATTACGAGGTCTGGGTGGACGACTCAGGGAGCGGCTATGAAGAGAATGTCTATATGGAGTCGGATACCATCCTGCGATCAAGAAACTGGGATGGTACCGACGGCACCAACCGCGCGTATATCGATGCTCCGGAAATCGACAATACTCATACGGTTTATTTTACTGACGTAGATAATTCTATAATTGATGGATTCCAGATCGGGTATGCCGGACTTCACAATATACCCAGTGGTGATATTCTTTACCAGGGGGTAATTATAATCACTGGCGGTTCAAACAATATGGTACAGGATTGCCTGTTTTCAGGATCTGTGGATGAAGACCCGCCGGTAATTGCCGTTACCGGGGTATCGGTATTTGACGGCGCGACGGATGTCACTGTCGCTCACTGCCGTTTCGAGGATATCCATCCATTCGCAATTTATTATTATGGAGTCGTGGCTGATGGTGTTGATGGTATGACAGTGAGGAATTGCGTCATGACCAATCTTCTCTATGAAGACGGCCCTCCCATGCTATGGCATGATCATTGTATGGGGTTCGAAATACGCTCCTCGTCTAATGTGGTTGTTAAGAATAATCTCATACATCACTTAATCTCGGACCCGGATTTCAATGTTGAGGATTTTATGGTGTGGGGATTTGAATTTGCTCATGCCTGCACAGGAATAGAGGTTTCCAATAATACTATTGACTACGTGGATATGACAGAAGCCTATAACATTCAGCAATTCAATGGCTATACTTTCGTGGATAGCATTGATTTGAATTTCACTAATAATCTCGCGACAAATATTTTTACATCGATTGCCTCTTATGTTCATGCAAGGGGAGTTACCTGTCCGGCAAGCACATTGGTAACGGTCTATTATACAGATTTCTGGAATTTGCTCACACCGTTATACAATGCCACTCCCGGGACCGGGTACATCGAGGCAGATCCTCTTTACATCGACGCCGACAATGCACAATACGACCTGACCACCGGCTCTCCCGCGCAGATGGGAGACCCGTCGTTTGTGGATTGGGACGACACCGGAGCACCATCCGGCGATCCCGGCAACACCGACCCGAACACCAGAAGTCGCATGGGCTGTCATGGCGGTCCCGGCGGCGAGATCGTCGGTCTGCTGACACCTGAGTGATATACGATTCCTTTATAGTTGTTTTTAATCGACCCGGAAATGCATTTTCCGGGTTTTTTTTCTATCATCTCCTGTGTATGAATAACCTTGCTTCTTTCGATCAGGATTCCAAATGAAAAATTCACTCCTGTTCTTTGTCCTGCATCTTGTCGTATTTTCATTTCTGGCAGTCGATTCCTCGTATGCGCAGGAAACAGAATCCCCTGTCCACACATTCACGCTCTGGCAGCTTCCGACTGTCACCGAATGGCAGAATATGTCGTATGTTATTGAGACCGACGGCAGTGAGGTGATTGTAATCGACGGGGGGAATCCGGAGGATTACGTTCTCCTCCTTGATTTGTTCGCTGACAATGACATCGATCGGGTGGACGCGTGGTTTATCAGTCATGTCCATGGCGACCATTTCGGCGCGTTGATCGAAATCCTCGAGCGGGATGTCGATCTTGAAATCGGAGCGATCTACAGCTCAATTCCCGATCCTGACTGGATGAATGAAATGCTGGTCGTGGAGAACAGCAGGGTCGGAAATTGGACTATCTCCCTTTACAACCGATTTCAGGAAGCTCTTATACATTCACACATGGAAGTCACAGATCTTACCGTTGAGGATATCGAAATTGGTGCGCTCACAGTCGAGGTTCTCAGAGTGTGGAACCCGGAGATCACATTCGACGCGATAAACAACTCATGCATCGTATTACGCATCACCGACGGAGTGAATTCGATTCTGTTTCTCGGCGATCTCGCATGCGAGGCCAGTGTCGAGATGCTTGAGGGGACTATCACTCCCGGAATTACGGACCGGCTGCCATCCGATTATGTGCAGATATCCCATCACGGACTCAACGGGGTGCGGGTTGGATTCTACGAGAGGGTTCAACCGAAATGGGCACTGTGGCCGGCGCCGCTGAAGTGGTATGAACCCGATTCGGAAGATTTACCGCTTCTACTGGGAGTCGGTCTTGTCAGGGCACAGATGCTTGTGCTGGGAATCGGCGAGGATGAGCGGTTTGTGTCGGGACGCGACGGGCTGACCGAATTCCGTTTCACAATACCGTCCACCCAGCCGGGGGTTGTCTATATGGAAAATGCTGAATGATGTGATTTAATCTATCTACCAGCTTCCGTCCGGGAGGAATTTGCTCAGGAAGATGTCATAAACCCCGTTTGAGGAATGCTCGTCAATTTCGCCGCTGGGATCGAAATCAAAGGCTCCTTTGAAAAAGCCGATGGTATAGGAATTCCCGGAGCTGTCTGCCGCGACCTCAAACGCGCAGTCGGATGTATATCCACCGCCCCAGTCACGCGCCCACTGGAAATCGCCGCTTGAATCGAATTTACTCACGAAAGCATTACCATTTCCACTCGATAAATGTGGATCGTAACCCGCGCCGGGATCGAAATCGACTGTACCCTCAAAAGTTCCGGCAACGTAGATATATTCAGAACTCTGCATAGTAATACTGTACCCGATTCCCTCGCCCCAGTTGCATGCCCACAGGAAATCGCCGTTTGAATCAAGCTTGTTCACAAAGACGTCGCTCCAACCATTCGATGTAAGGGGAACATTGCCCGGGCCGGGATCGAAATCGACAGTGCCGTGGAAATATCCCGTGGAGTAACTGTTGCCGTTCTCATCAACGACGACTCCGAAGCCCTGGTCATGACCGCCTCCGCCCCAAGTGCCCACCCACTGGAAATCGCCCGACGGGTCGAATTTACTTACGAAAATATCATACTCGCCAAGTGCTGTACGCTCAGTTTCATCAATCGGATCGGGATCAAAATCCACAGTCTCATAAAAATTACCCAACACATAGATATCCCCGACACCATCGACTGAAACGCCATAGCCCCTGTCATACAATGTCCCGCCCCAGGTTTGTGTCCAAATCAAGTTGCAATCCACATCGTATTTTCTCAGAAAAACATCCTGCTCTCCAACAGCTGTATGATCATCGACTGTATCGCTGAACCAGCCGGTCATGTAGAAATATCCGGAACCATCCAAAGCGATAGTCGCGCCGCTATCAGTACCCATGCCACCCCCTGCAATATTATAAACAAGATCACCATTTGAATTGTATTTCCGCAGGAATATATCTTTGCCATTATAAGCAGTTGCATAGCCTGTGACATACGCATTGTCATCATCGTCAGCCGCAACGCCCCAGCCTGAGTAAGAGAAGGTTCCGCCCCATACGCGAACCCATTCAAAATCGCCGCTGGAATCAAACCTGGTCAGGAAAAAATCAGTGTTACCGCACGATGAATGTATCTCGGTTCCGTCACCGGGGTCGAAATCGACTGTCCCTTCAAAAGCGCCTGTGGCATAGATGGCTCCCGAACCGCCTATGGCGACAGAGCGACCGAAATCATCATCGCCGCCGCCCCATGTTAATGCCCAGCCGGTTATTGGAGCCTGATCACTGACTGGAATTCCTAATTTGTAAAAACTCGCCAGTGATCCGTCGGCGCCATTTTTAACACCAAATTCATTCGAATAATCCAGGCCGGGATAATCGATCCTGATCCATACAAGCAGCGGATTTTCAGCGGTCATGCTGGTAAAAGGGATATCGGTTTGGAAGGTGTAATAATTTGTTCCGGAATCAACTGGTGTCATGTCAACCGCGCCGTCGCCGGTCCATGCATCGGAAAAACACTTGACAACATACTCTTCCATAACGCCGCTGCATGTCGCCGACCAGTCGTAAACGCTGATGTCGAGAACCACATTCCCGCCGAATTCAGTCGCATCGACATAATAAAGCGTGCTGTTATCAACAACACTTATCACAACCGCTTCAGCGGCGTTTGCTGAAATCGGGAAATCATCAAGCGATGCTCCCCCGTTTTCCGGAATATCCCAATTCGCGATAACTGCATATTGGAATGTTATTCCCGGAGTTGGTGTCGGGAAGCGGAGATTGTAATATCGGCGGTTTACGCTTCCGGGTCGAAAGCAGCCGCGATCATCCGCATTATTTACAAGGAAATCGAACGCATTAATATCTTTCTCAAGACCGTCGGCAAAGTATTTATATGGATTTAGAACTGCCGATGGAATGTAATCAGGGGTTCCAAGTTTGCCCGGAACATAACCAAAAAGCGGCATCGTTTCCCCTGCATCCGTGAATTCGTCTGCGTTGAACCAGCGAGTGTAACCATCTGCATTGAGCAGTTGCTGATCCGATTCTCCGGCAACCGGGAAACCGTCCGGTCCGAGATATACAGATGTCCCATCACCCATGAATACGCCGAGGACATCGAATCCGGTATATTGATCCAACCCCGGAAACGGATGCTGAAGTCCAACATCGATAAGTATATCCGTATAGTCGGCTTGTGGGTCAACATCCTCAATACTGAGAAGCAGATTCACAGGAGGTCCGTCCACAAATTGAACGACATTACATGTGAATGCCGGTCCTCTGAGCGGAACAGCCTCGATTGTTTCACTCTCAGGATCGATGTGAATATCCCAGAGTCCCCAGAGAATCGGCTGAGTCGCAGTGCTATGCACGTCAACTGCGGTATTGGTGAAATCGGGAGTTATTGGTGCTCCACTTGAACAGCCGAGCCCGATCAATAACAGGCACAGAAAAAATACCGATACAGGCTGGATTGGGAGAATACGCACGAAACACCTCATTTATCAGGGATACAATCCCGGGTAAAAAAGCATGCAGATGATTAAAAATTAGAATATCGTAATAATTTTAACTTGTCAAGTAAATTTAACAAATGCGTTCCAAGGCTAATCACTTCCCCTGTACGGTAATTTCACTCCCTCCACATCCTGGATGTATACCCGATAAATCGCATAATACAGCTCAAATATCTGCCAGCAGGTTAATGGCTGGCTGCATTCTCTTTGGGTACAAACCGGATATATTCTTTTCTTAAAATTCTGAACCGGCTGACCGGCACAGCCCATGATTCCATAAATTCCATAAGCTCATCCGGCTTGACATCCAGATCATACTGCTCGTTCATCAATTCCAGGGACTCATCTGAAAAGAGCGCATCCTCGTGAATCAGCATCGTTGATCCTCTCTCGTGCCGTTCAAGGAAATCTTCAATTACAAGTTCAGGATAAGCCTCCAGTTTCGGCATTAATTCATGAACGCGGAATGAATCGCATTGAAGGAAATACCTGACGTATCGCTCGCGCATCCCACCGTCGCCCGTTCCAGCATAGATGATGAGATCGCCCGGGCCGATCCCCTGCTCTTCCAGTCCCCAGACCTCAAGAAGGTTGTAATTATTTACCGGGTTACTCTGCGGAAGGAACTGATTGTAGAAATTAACACCGAACAGGCATACGATAACAAGCAGGAGCGGCCATGCACGACGGAAACTGAACCGGTCCAGCCTGTAATACTTCTCCAGCGACGGTACAAGGAATAGAATGCTTCCGGGAATGTAAAGAATCCTGTAATGGATTGTCTCAGGAGTCCAGATACACGAGAAAAGGAAAACGGGAAGAGCAGCAGTAATGCCGATCACCTGAAGCGGGTGCAATTTTCGTGTACGAATCCATAGAATGATTGCCCGAATTGTCTCAAACAGAAAAAATATCAATACAATCGCCTGACCTGCCCTGACCGCAAGACGCTTGTACCATTCCAGTGTACCTAATTCCTCCGACCAGTCACCGAATAACCCGTCCCCCCTGAAGACATACGCAACCATCAGGTCGTTTAACCCGATCCAGTTGCGCTGTATGGCGTCGACCAGACCGCTTACAAACCATCTGCCCTGATAAACATACGAGTGCTGCCAGTTTATGAATTCTGTCGGGTTTCTGATCCCTGCGAAAATGTATCCACCCAGAAACATAGCTCCGATCGTTGTGATTATGATGATTCCCAGCAGCCATATCAGATGACGGATTTTTGATCGCGTGGGGATTTTATCCTGCAGGATGGCATATCCCGCCGGTAAAATAAGAACGGCATTTATCTGGCTTGCGAGTATTGCCAGCGATATCAGAAGTCCGATAACCGTGATTTTCAGTGTCGAGGGTGCCGGCTTTTCCCGATCATTCTTCTGGAAGCTGTACATCATAAGAACAATCGCGGCGAGGGCCGGAACCAGGGTGCCCAGCGCAGTTGAACCCGGACTGGGTATGACGCTGAAGTACCACACTCCTTTAATTAATGCGAAGAACGCAAGGCCGATAAGGATTGCGGCAACTGACATTTTCCCTGACTTCAGCGCCAGTATCATTCCCCAGCACGCAATTACTCCCATCGACATTGACCATATCAGCAGAAGTTCCATCTCATCAATTCCACCGCCGGCTCCGATTGCCAGCCTGTGAATTATCTGTGGAAGAAGCGGGTAAATCGGATGGTTCGGATGAATATACCAGTCCGCGCTGTCCCGCATCTGTATTGCCGCCAGAAGACCATCGGAAAGATACCGGTGACACGGAAACCCGAAATATAATACTGCAACAACCGCTGCGCCGATGACCAGAGCGGCTATCGGTGGTTTTGATTTCTCATTTTCCTGTCTTTCGGTCACAATGGTTCCCCGACCCGACTCCCTTTCTGCAATCAATGGCTATATAATCAACTGTTTCGACGGACCGTCTGTTTCCTGTTGAGGGACTGGTCGTGCATGAGTTTTCAGGCCACAGTATAAGGCACGCACAGATGAATTGAAAACCGGGTTACTCGTGTTTAAAGTTGATTAAATCAACTGCGAATAATTTCGGGAAAAATGGTATCATAATAGACGGAATTCCATATATATACGCACAGCTTGACACGTTTATACAATATTGAAAATAAAGATGCGGAAACGCACCTTGATTCCCAATTCAAGGAGATAACAGGATGCGAACTTTCATCACAGCCATTGTTGCGGTACTGCTGCTTATCGCTGTTTCCTGCGCGGGTGGGAGCAAAAACGCGATTGAGCCGGACCTCACCACAAATGGTCAGTCAGTTGATAACGGTCAGTCAAACAGTCAAATCTGGGGCCTGTGGCACTGCTACATGGAGCCGGGGAGCCGACAGATCGAGACGGTCCCGATGAGAACCGCCGCATTCACCGCGAATATTAATAATCTTCTGTATAAAAATCCCGGGAGTTTCAGTGTCAGCGATCTGGATGTATCAAACTTCCAGACAGAAGGTCGATTGGATTGCACGGTAAAGATAGCCCATCCATTCCCGGGTCATGACCGGTTCAACGGTTTCGATGTCCGGGGGGCTTTTCTTCACAACGGGGAATCGATGCTCGGATATGACGGGCTGACATATGGCGGCGGCCCGTATGCAGGGGAGAATGAGGCCGTGCTTCTGAACGCGGACGGTTATACGCGATGGTTCAACCAGCCGGAATTCGATGGAGATGGAATTCCGCTGTTTGAGTACTGGCCCGGGACGCCATCCAGTCTTCCTGCGCCGACGGCGATGCTGAACGGGTATAAAATCTTCGCGAACGGACTGGATCTCGAGGACGATTACTACGAATGGATCACAACTTCGGGAAATGCCGATAATCGAGGCTGGTTCACGGCTGGAGCTTTGAATTCAAGACGATACGAGTTCCAGTTTCCGATGATCGACGATTCTCCGAAGCTTGATTTCCAGTTTGCGGTAATTGCAACGTGGGATGAAGGAGATCCGTCGCTGACCGGCGATCCTGTTCTTTACGATCCGGATGATTTCCCGGTCAGCGCGAACTGCGATGAGGCGTTTTTCGTAAATATATCAACCACTGGCAGTGATCTATACTATGAAAACGTGTCAACCTACGGAGGGGATTTCGTTGCTGATATCGAGGTATTCGACTGGCAGGGCGGCTCGGTCGGGAATCTGGGCGTTCCTAATGAAATTGAGAGCATTATTATAGAAGGAGATTTCATTCCGACCGGATCGCATCAGTTCTCACAGATTGAACTCACGGCGATAGCCGTTCCTGGAACTGAGAATTCATCTGTTTTTCAGGTCGAGATAATTGGCTGCATTCCACAGGCCAGTGGAGACACTGATTTATGGGTGATTGTTGAGAGTTCCGGGTTGAACGGAGATTCCTACGATCAGGGATTTCCAACCGAATATCCTGAGAGTGCACGACGCGCGGCGTTCCTGCCAGGTGTAGTGACAGTGATTGACGAATCACCGGTTCCGCCGCCGGACCCGATATGGTCCCAGCTTCAGAACCATCCCTCCCATACCGGCGATATCGGTGATGAAACCGGACTGTATCCCCCGTTCGAACTCACATGGAGTGTATCTTTTGACAAGACTGCAAGCCCCGCGTGGATCGAGGGCACACCGATAGTTGGTGACGGCAAAATACTTGTTTTTTACATGTCGGGGAGCACTAACTGGGCCGAGTGCCGATCGCTTGAGGACGGCGCCTGGCTCTGGAATTTCGAATTGACTCCTGGAGGATGCAGCAGCATCATGAGCACCGTAACAGGCTGCTACGCCGATGGGAAATTCTTTGTGCCGGGCGATGTCATAAGAGCGCTCGACCCGGAGACGGGCACCCAGCTCTGGGAACATCCCGGCATCAGTTCCACGGAAAACCCGCGTCACGGTCTCACATACGACAACGGGCGGATCATTGCCCATCTTGGAAACCGGATGTTTGTCATCGATGCGGAAACAGGTGCGGAGATCGCAAACCACAGCGCCTATTCCGGCTACGCTAACTTCCAGCCGCCTTCAGTTGTTGATAATATTGCCTACTATCAGGCCAGCAGTCGTCTGAGAGCGATTGACCTGTCGAGCGGGAGCCAGCTATGGTCATTCACTGTCGATCCCAGCAATGATACTTCAATCCGAGGCACACCGACTGTTCCGGGGGACGGAAAAGTTTATTTTGGCTGTTATAATTTCCACTACTATGCACTGAATCAGGCAACGGGTGCCGAGGAATGGGATATTTTAATGAGCGGCGGCACCCAGAGAACATTCGACACTTCCGCCTACTATGACGGCAAGATTTATTACACCGAATGCCAGGGGAGCACTATCCCGCGCATTGTCTGCCTTGATGCCGACGACGGATCGGAAATCTGGGGTTACCACGATCCGGCTGCGACCTCGGCATATAACTGGAGCTGGTCATACTGTTCACCCATCGTTGCTGATGGAGTGGTTTATGCATGCTGTTACCATGGAGAATTCTACGGATTCGATGCTGAAAACGGTGATGTCCTCTGGAGTTATGCATCAACCGGCTATGCGCAATCCGATCCGGTGATTGTGGACGGCAAGCTGCTATTTATGAGCAGCGACTCGAAGCTCTGGTGTTTCGAAAACGCGGATTAGTGTATAGTATTGAACCCGGTTTACGGAGCAACTGTCTAAAACCAATAATTCCCGATCCCGGAGGAATTTAATGCTGTATGCCCCGCGTAGTAAATATTTCTGGTTGATTATTTGCTGTTGTTTTATTTCCATTTTCATTGTTTCCTGTTCATCCATCCCGGTTTCCCCCGATCCTGAAACCAATTTGACTCATGGTTCTCTTAACGATGGAAATTCACACGACCGTTTCCTCGGTGAATTTTCAATCGCGATGGGAAACGGCACACCTGTATTGATCCAGTCAAGACAGGGAGCGAAGGATTTCGACGGAACTGCGCTTCTTTCAATAACCGACCCCGGCGCCCCGGTCTACCTGACAATAAAAAGTTCGGAATGGATTGACGATCCATCTGAACCCGATCCCAACCAGGGCACATGGCATTACCTGCTTGAATTGAGAAACAACACTAACTTCGCCATTTACGATCCATGGCTGATCTTCATCAATCTTGGCAACAAGGAATATCTGAACCCGCACGGGATCACATCGCGCGCCTTTGTCAATCCGGATGATCCATCATATGCCAGCAGACCGTACGCGAATTTCGGAGACGCGGACGGGCTTATTCACGGACACACATCCTGCGAGGCGTTCTGTGAATTATTCCTGCCGAAAGAAGCAGGCAAACTGCTTGCGCCGCTCAATTTCGTCGCGTATGGAAGTTACCCGGATGACTACATCGAAGTCGGCGAAGGACATCCCGACCCGGTTAAATGGCGTGAAGCGTTCAACAATGCCGGAGGACGGGGAGTTGTCGGATCGGCAGGCGAAGTGGTCACAGTCTATGGTAACGGTTTCGTGCAGTATTTCTCGGGGGGCGGTCTATTTTTTAACCCCGGTATTTACCAGTGTTTCTATCTTCCGACTGATGTCATGAATTTCTACCTTGCACTTGATAATCCTGTTGGGACCTGGGGACTCCCGGTCAATTGTTCATCCGACGCGGGACCGTCATTCACCGGGACGTATTTCGACATGTTCGGTTTTGAATCGGGAGGGGGAATTTGCAAACATACGACTGGAACTTATGCCGATTCGCTTTTCGCCGTTCATCCGGAACTGAAAACGAAATGGGAGGAATCGAGCGGATGGTCGGGACCATACGGGCTGCCGATTGCGCAAGTGATTGAAAACCCCTGTCCTTCCTCTCATGGGACTGTCTTTCAATACCAGGATTACGAGGGCGGAAATTTCTTCAGGCACAATTCCGGTGATTATTCAGGCAATATTTTCGGAATTTACGGCGATCTCAGGACCTGCTGGATTGATAATGAACTGTGGGCGGGTGACCTGGGACTGCCTGTAACGGACGCCTATGAAATCGTTGGCGGACATGGTCAGGATTTCGAGCAGTGCACTATTGAATGTACCGGATCGTGCGAAATAGTGAATTGCGGATTCGATATCGATTTCCGGATTCCCGTCGGGTATCCGGACGGCGTCGGGTACCATATATCGCAGCTCTGGATGTTTTATATGTTTCCGTATGGGTATCACCTTGCCGATGACTGGAGCGGCGACGGCGATCCGGATGGCGATTTAGGCGACCCGGTTTACGCGACGGAAGCCGGCCAGGTTACATACGCCGATCATCACAATACCTGGGGGAATCTGATTTTCGTCAGGCACGATGATGTACCGGGCGTGGGCACGGTGACATCCATGTACGGTCACTGCCTGGATATTCTTGTTACAGTGGGCGATTATGTAACCGCGGGTCAGCAGATCGGGACGCTCGGCGACGCGGACGGCATGCTCTCTCCGCATCTGCATTTTGAGATTCGTCTCGGGGACAACACAACTATCGATAAAAGCCATAATCCGACCCACGTTGAAGAGGGTCCGCAGGGTCAGGTGGATCCGAGCGTGTTTCTTGATGAACACTGAGTTTCTGGATGAACATTAATTAAATACGTAACGCTGGCATCCTTGCCGGCTGTAACGCTGGCATCCTTGCCGGCTGTAACGCTGGCATCCCTGCCGGCTGTAACGCTGGCATCCCTGCCGGCAAAATACCCGGCATTTCCAAATATATTGACATCGATTACATTCCGACTATACTATTTTGTAACCAGAGATTATTTCGACTCGTTTTAATACCGATTACAATTTTCCTTCTACAGGGAGTTTTACTAAAATGCGTACCGTTTTATCATTTGTACTACCCGTGGGTTTGCTATACCTGCTTTTTTTGTGTCTCGTCACCGGATGCTCATCGGGGTCATCCTCTCCGGCATCTCCAGGACTCAACCAGACACCCCTCACAAGTCCGGATTCTCCGCCGCACGATGGGGCATCGGCAGCAGTCCTTCCGCTGGGGATCTATGAAGTGAGCTGGTCTCCTGAATCGAATGAGATCGCAGTCAGCTCTCTCCGATCCGCTGAGAACAATCTGAATGTAACCGGATTCCTGCAGGATTCCGAAAAAGGACTCGCGAATATTGACATCGAAATCACAGATGCGGACAGGTTCCACTCAGACGGACTGGTCAAACTCGACGTGTCGATAACCCACCCGTTCGATTCACCTGCGATGGAAATATTCGACGTGATGGGTGTTGTGCTCGGGGATGGATCGAGAGTGAGCGGGTATGATCCTCAAACTTGTTATGCAGGTGCAAAAGATATTCTTCTGAA
>CBDUUJ010000002.1:0-34945 GCA_965370205.1 uncultured bacterium | reverse complement strand
ATTCCACTTACCCCTTCTGTGGTTGTCCACCAGACCCATTCTCTTCAGGAGACCGAGATGCCGGCTAACAGTAGGCTGCGGGACACGAAGAACCTGCTGAATGTCGCGGACACAAGCCTCACCGAGATCGTTCAGAAGGAACAGAATCTTCAGCCGGCTCTCATCCGCAAGTCCTTTGTAAAGCCGTTCGATGTCTTTTACTGATGAGTAAATAATTTCCATGGCGCCTCCAAAGCAATGTATTTACAAATTCGTAAAAGCAATATAACGAATAAGTTACCCTGAGTCAACCATTATGCGAAACATTTCACAAATTTTCCAACAGTGTTCCCGAAAAATGAATAAGGGTTCATTATCCCGCGACAGATATCGCACCATTCCTTAACTGGTTAATATCTTTATTGCCACTATGATTACAATAATGCGTATAGCGCATCAATACTGACGACATATGGCTAATTCCCGTTAACTGTATTGTTCTAAACTAGTAAGTGGGCACATACTGATATTTAACCTCATAAACTGTCAAGTAGCTTGACAGTATATGCTTGGATTGATTAAGAAAAATAGTTTCAAAAATATGGAGAAAGCACGATAATAAGATAAGACTTTCCAGAGGAAAGGAATATGCAGATATTGATAATACCTGTCACCATTGTATTGATTGTCATGGTAATTGGCACGCTATGGTATTTCATTTCGTCAAAAACCGAACAACCGGTTTCATCTGATGAATCAGGCGATGATATTCTCCAGGAGAAACTGTCCGAATCCACTACGCCCAGTCCGTCAAAATCGGATGCGGAAACCGGCGAAGATGTGGAAACCGGTCAGGAGGAAGAGCAACCAAGCGAGTCTCCACCTGAAGCTACAACAAGCATCTATACAGAATATCCCACAATTCAGGATATTTCGGAGGAAAACCTCGCCAACCTTGAGGAATTAGCCCGGGCACTTCCGAAACTGCCGAATGTCACAATGAACCTGCTGCCGATTCTGGCTCAGCCCGGGGCAGGCGCGAAGGAGGTCGCCCAGGTAATCGAGACGGACCAGACGACCGCCGCGCGGATGCTTCGCTGGGTAAACTCCAGCCTTTTCGGACTTGAGAGCGATGTCACAAGCCTGAAACGGGCGGTGGTGATCCTTGGAATGGATACCGTTCGCTCGCTGGTCCTTGAGGATTCTCTGAACCGCGATCCCAGGCTGAAAGGGATTCCCTTTTTATCCCCCGAGACAATCTGGCGACACGCCGCTGCTGTAAGTGTAACTGCGAAACACCTGGGCCGCTCAGCTCATGGTGTTGAATCAGATGTCGCCGCCACAGCGGGTCTGCTGCACAATATCGGTCTGCTCCTGTTGCTGATGCTGGAGAACCGTAAACTCAAGAGCGCGCTTGACTCATCAATGGAATCAAACGAAATGCTGATCGATCACGAGCACCATATCTTTGGATTCAATCACCAGATATGGAGTGAGTGCTTTATAAGCGCGTGGCGGCTTCCCGAGGAGATCTCAAGCGCGATAGGCAAGCATCATTCTCCGATGGTGGAGCCTTTCGATCCGCTGGCTGCCGTAATCTGGCTGTCAGACTACATAGTTTCACGCATCGGGTACGCATGTCCTGAAGGTCAAATTCCACTCGCCGATGATGACGAGATTGCCGAACTGATGAGTCGCATCGGATTGAGACCACCACTGGGGAATTACATGAGCGAAGGTTTGATTCGTGAAATTATCAAGGCCACAAAATACTGGACCGATAAATCAACGGTCATGGAAGAATCGCAAGTTTCGATCAGTTAGGTCAACCCAGGAAAAATAAAACTACGTACCCCATGCGCCGATTTGCAAGCCGGCATTTTTTTTGCCTGAGTAAACGATGCACCAGAAAAAACCCCACCATATGCGGTGAGGTCAGTTATTATCTCTCTTATTACCTGTCTTAACCCGGTTATTCTTTCTTGTTTTTTTCCGCCATCTGAAGGAATGGTTTGATGAGATCCATCGGTAGCGGGAATATCGTTGTGGAATTCTTCTCAGCAGCTATCTCCACAAGCGTCTGAAGGTACCTCAACTGCAGAGTGATCTCGTTCCGGCTCATAACATCGGCGGCATCGGCAAGTTTCCGCGACGCCTGGAACTCACCGTCAGCGGCAATAATCTTCGCTCGCTTTTCGCGCTCGGCCTCGGCCTGTTTCGCCATCGCGCGCTTCATGTTTTCAGGAAGCTCGACATCCTTGATCTCAACCATGCTGACCTTGACTCCCCACGGGTCGGTCTGGGAATCGATGATGGACTGCAGGGTCTGGTTGATCTTCTCCCGCTCGGTGAGAAGCTCATCGAGTTCATGCTCACCGAGCACACTCCGTAGAGTGGTCTGGGCGATCTGGATGGTCGCCTGGTGGAAGTTGCGGACATTATTGATCGCTTTGTCCGGGTCCATGACCTGGAAGTAAATAACCGCGTTGACCCGTATGGTGACATTATCGCGCGTGATGACTTCCTGCGACGGTACATCGCGTGTGTTCACACGGATATCGACTTTCCGGATGGTCTGAAAAACAGGGACGACAAAAATAAGTCCCGGTCCGCGGACACCCTGGAATTTTCCAAGCGTGTACAGAACGATCCGCTCAAACTGATAGGCCATCTTGATAAACCAGCTTATTACAAATAATACAGCGACAATCGTGATTACTACACCGACAATTCCGGTTGGCATTGGCTTGACTCCTCATCTTTTTCAGGGATAACTGCTAATTTATTTTTTTTATAAATATTTCTTCATGTAACACTGGTCGGATTATCAATCAAATCCACCTTGCTTACAATCAGAAACTTCTCCTTCGTCTCAATAACCTTGATGTCATCTCCCTCATGTAGCGCGCCGAACACGCTGACAGCGTCCCAGTACGCGCCCGCGACATACACCTTGCCACGCTTGTGAGGTGTGCACTCTCTTTTGACCGTGCCAAATTGCCCGATGAGATCCTCGGTCGGATCGAAATGCCCCTTGAGCGAGAAATATTCCTTCGCCATCCATGCTGTAATGAACAGGGTGGCCAGAAGAAGCACCGCAAGTCCGCCGACTACCCATGTTATCCACCATATGTAAGTCATGTGCGCCTCCGGTCTAATTAAGACACAATAAATCAGATTTGCCCGACATTCGCAACATCTGGCACCCAAGAAGATGGAAAAAACATCGAAAGGTTGCACTTTTTTCTGTGTAACACGGACTGCGGCGACAAATTTGAATGTCCGTTCGACAGGATACCACGGACAGGAATGGGACTGTTGAAAAAATGGAAAAATAATCCCCCACCCTTTAGGGTGGGCGATCCTGGTAACCATGCGCCTTCCACCCACCCTAAAGGGTGGGGTACCAGAAAAAACTTGTTTTTTCAACAGCCCCAAGAATGTCCGTGTTACAACTGATTTGACTTTATTCTCCCCGTATGCTAAACATACTTTAAGTATGGCGTCCTCTCGTCTGAACAAGCTCGATCACCTCTCCCGGGGTGCGGTATTCGATCTCACCTGCGCCGATCAGAAGCCTGATCCGTCCCAGGTCCGGGCATTAACAAAAGGCGAAAGCTCAGATCTGATCGACACCGAGCCGCATCCGACCGACCCGTCCCGGAAAATTCCCGGTGTGTCGTATGTGAACAACTGCGGACGTCCGATGCCGGTTCTGAGAGTGCTGCAGACATCCCACTGCGAATTCAACTGCAAGTATTGCGCTTTCAGAAAGGGTTCCGACCGTCAGCGCGAAAGCATGACACCATCCGAACTTGCGTGTGTCACGATGGAAATGGCGCAAGCGGGGCTTGTCGAGGGCTTGTTTCTCTCATCGGGGATCGGAAAAAATCTCAAGTCCACGATGACACAGATTGTCGACACGGCGCGGATTCTTCGCGAGAAATATCTCTATCCGGGTTATCTTCACCTGAAAATCCTGCCCGGTGCGTCAATCGATCTGATCGAGGCCGCCGGACAATACGCCGACCGTCTCAGTATCAACATGGAGGCTCCCAGCGAATCCGCGCTTGGCGATATCGCTCCGAATAAGAACATCAAGACGAATATTCTGAAACAGATGCAGTGGATTGAAACGCTCCGCCGGCAGGGAAAGATTCCAAGACGGGTGGGTCAGACAACGCAGTTTGTCGTGGGAAGCTCGGATGATCCCGGCGCGAATGACAGAGCGCTGATGACAGCAGTGCATTACTTATATGATGAACTGGATTTTAGACGAGTATATTATTCCGCTTTTAACCCGATCCCTGGAACACCTCTTCAGGATCGCCCTCCGGAGAACCCCAAAAGATCGCTCAGATTGTACCAGGCCGACAGGCTTGTTGCTCAATATGGTTTCAAGCTGGATGATTTTATTTTCGATGATAATGGTCGTTTCGATCTGGACACCGATCCGAAAGAGGCATGGGCGGATGCGCATCCGGAACTGTTCCCGGTCGAAATAACAAAATGCGAACCGACTGAACTCCTGAGAATTCCCGGCATCGGTCCCATTTTTGCAAAAAGAATCCTCAAGGCGAGAACCGATGGGCATCTCAAATCGATTGATGATTATAAAAAACTGGGACGGTATTCAAGGAAGTCGCTTAAATACATCCTTGTGAACGGTCGCGCCGGATTTCTGGAAATGGCTCACGCGAAAATTCAGAGAGCGGACCAGATATCGCTTCCATTTGGATTGATACCGGGCTGAAAAAATATTTTAATAATTTGACTCTTACCGCTTTCTGCCTATAACATTACGGGGATGAGATATGCCAACACGATCCTGGTTTTTGTTTACCTGGCAAGTGCAGTGCTGGCCAATCTGATCATTGCCAAATACGGTACCCCTGCTGTTATCCCTGTCTGTCTGGTTTTTATCGGGTTCGACCTCACCGCGCGGGATTCGCTGCATGAGAGCTGGCATGGTCGGGGATTATGGTGGAAGATGCTGCTCCTGATATGCGCCGGATCGATTATTTCCTATCTTATCAATCAGGAAGCTGCCAGGGTAGCAATTGCGAGCGCCGCCGCTTTCATGGCTGCGGGACTCGCTGACACGGTTATTTACTGGGTACTTGGAGAAAAATCACGGCTTGTAAAAATCAACGGAAGCAATGCGGTATCGGCGGTCGTGGACAGCATTATGTTCATTGGCATTGCTTTTGGTCTGGACTGGAAAGTAATAGTTGCGCAGATCCTTGCGAAAATAATCGGCGGCGCAATCTGGGGTTACATTCTCACAAGATATAAAGGGAAGGGAACCGGACGGAAGGTCCCGGTAAATATGCATGCAGAAGCGACGGGTTGATTGAGTGACATACCCGATTCAATAGCAGTGCAGAAAGGAGTCATCACCATGGCGGAACCCGAAGGCAGGATATTTGAATTACAACCGGTAAGCGAGATACGAACCGATTACCTTGAGACATTTGAGTTCGACTCCCCCGATCAATTGATTCAGATCGAAACCACGGAGCTGTCAGCGTTGTGTCCGTTCAGCGGACTTCCCGACATTGGATATCTGAAAATCGAATATTACCCGGAAGGCGGATTGTGTATCGAGTTGAAGTCGCTCAAGTATTACCTTGCCACCTTCAGAAATGTGGGAATCTACCAGGAGGCGTTGACGAAAAGGATTTATGAGGACCTGAAGGAAATCCTGAAAACCGGCAGGATAAAAATCACCACGAAATACAACACCCGAGGCGGCATCGATACAACCTGTATAGAGGGAAAGCTATGAGGTACTGGCTGGGGACAGGCACCCAATTTTGCCGCACGAACATTAAGGATGCACTGATAATTATGGAGCGGCAAAATTGTGTGCCAGTCCCCGCCTGATAAAATTGTGTGCCAGTCCCCGCCTGATAAAATTGTATGCCAGTCCCCGCCTGCAAAAATAGTGTGCCAGTCCCCGCCTGATAAAATTGTGTGCCAGTCCCCGCCTGATAAAATTGTGTGCCAGTCCCCGCCTGCAAAAATAGTGTGCCAATCCTCGCCTGCCAAGGATATTCATCCACACAATCACAGCGACAATCGATTTCCGTGTGCTATACTTTCACCGTAAATAAATCGAATTGCATCTTCCATAACCATGATTCTCGAAACCATTGTCACAGGACCGCTGCAGGAAAATTGCTTCGTTATCGCCGATGAAAAGACGAAGGAGGGTTTTGTGATCGATCCCGGCTGGGATCACGATCGGATCGAGCATGTTCTCAAGCATCACGGGATCGAAAAAACCACCATCCTGCTCACTCACGGGCATTTCGACCATATCTCCGCAGTCGGAAAATTGAAAGAGATGACCGGAGCGCTCGTGTACATGTCGCCGCTGGATGAATTTCTGCTTGAGTCAGTTGGAGGGTCCACCGCGATGATGACCGGCATGGGGGGAGTGGGTCCGTTTAAGGTGGATGGTCCGATCAACGAGTGCGACACGTTCACAGCGGGTGAAATTACACTCTCAGCCCTCGCGACTCCCGGTCACACGCCGGGCGGTTTTTCATTCTATTACGGGAAAGGGTTGGTATTTGTCGGCGACACACTGTTCCAGGGATCTGTCGGACGAATTGATTTCCCCCGGTCGAGCGGTCCCGATCTCCTGAAGTCCATCGTGGAAGTGCTGTACAAGCTCCCCGATGAGACTGTCGTCCACTGCGGACACGGTCCCGACACGACGATCGGACGGGAGAAACAACACAACCCCTTCACGAAACACCCCGACCTCCTCACCGGCGGAACGGGATAGTTATTCATGATCCAGTAGATTCAATAGCCCTGCATCTCCTGAAGTTGTCTCACAATTCGGAAATATTGTAGCGCGGACGTCCCGCGCATCAGATTTTTAACATCAAACAGCTTATATTCCCGCACTAATATAATTAGCAACCAGAAACACATCTATGCCGCCCACAAACTTGATGCATATGTGGTCAATTCCCTGATAACCATCGGGTTTGTGGATGTCCTTTCTATCGTCAATCATCCAGAAAAGGACACCCACAAACCCGTAGATTATTAAAAAACCGGTCGAGACAGGATTAAGTTTGTGGGCGGCATAATTTAATATATTGATAAATTGAGAAATATTATTTTTTTTCAACAGCCGACGGGACGTCCGCGCTACAGTAGGAAACATAATTCTGAGACAGACTCCTCCCGGGTGCCGGGGACAAGCGGAGTCTTCGCAGCCTGTCCCCGATGGCAGCTACCTTCGTCTTTTCTCTGCAATTCCTCTCGCGATGTAATAGTAATCCAGAATACGCATCGGGCTTAGATGTTTCGTTCTGATCGGTGCGACGCTGTCTATCGCTCCGATGCTTTCCAGTTGGGAATCGGACAGCTCCCACTCTATTCCGTATTTGTCGGGATGTTCCCCGTACTCGCTTCCCGGCAATGGATGGAAAATGTGAAAGCCCAATGTGCTCGCCGGAAGGTTCCGCGCGTATTCCAGGGTCATCTCGATATCCTCGTCCCGCTCATCCGGAAGTCCGATCATGAACGACGCGTGTACCTCGACTCCAAGCTCCACTGCAAGCCCGACAAGGTCGCGCGTCTTTTCAAGATCGTGTGCGCGGCTGATTTTTTTCAGAATTGCAGAAGATCCCGATTCAAGCCCGAGGAAAAGCCCGGTCATTCCAGCGCCTGCGTAGAGCCGGAGATCATCCTCGCTCAGAAGTTCCGGACGGCAGCTCGCTCCCCATTCGACACCTGTATTCGCTTCTTTCAATAAGACAGCGATCTCTCCTGCCCTGCTCCGATCCAGGTTGAACGTGTCGTCGGAGAAACTCACGCGACGGATTCCAAAACGGTCTCTGAGATTTTGGATTTCGTCGAGGACGCGTTTCGGTGAATGTATACGATATGAATGTCCCCAGTATGCCGCCGACGCGCAGTAGGGGCATCGGAATTTGCAGCCTCGCGATGTAAGAATTCTTGCCGCGTATTTTTCGGGGAACCCCGGCAGCAGATCGAACGCCGGCATCGGGAGGAGGTCGAGATCGTCGATGAACGGTCTTCGTTCTATTGTAACCTTCCCGTTCGGATCAACTGTCATCAATCCCGACGGTGGATCATCGATAATTTCATTCCATCCGCCTTTTGTAAATCTCTTCAGCAAATCGACTATAGTCAGCTCCGACTCTCCCAGCGCGACAGCATCGACAGCGGGATTTTTTATGATTCGATCCGCGTTCAGTGTCGCCTGGATACCGCCGGCAATTATTTTTACATCGCTGTGTTCAGACCTGATGCGCTCGGACTTAATACGTTCGGCAATTGTGAGACCCGGTCCGGCGCTGAATGAAAACGGCATCCCGATCCCGACAATATCCGGTTTGAATTGGAGTGCGGCCGATACGGTTCCATCAATGGAAAGCGCGTGGGAATACGAGTCGATTATTTCCACATCGGCAAGTTCTCTCGACACCGCCGCGAGCATGCAGAGTCCAAGGGGCAGGCCGTTCGGGTCGGGAGTATCCCGATGTGGGCTGGATGGCGATATTAAAACCAGTCGAACCAGGGCTAAATGCTCCTAAGTCTGATAAAATAAATGCTTTATTCCAATCAAGTGTCGACACAAGCGAGGCAATGGAATGACACGATTTAAAATAACGACACGCATGAATTTATTGATCCTTGTTCTCTCGGTAATCTGCATTATCTCATTTTTAGGATGCATTGGGGACAGTACCGACACTCAAACCGATGAAAGCGACACCCCCTCGAATAATGATACCGGGCTTACCGGGGTCGATCAGGCTGTTGAGGAGAATGAAATGAACCGGATTGATGAGGATAACGAAAAGGAAACCGCCGATGCTGAAAATGGCGACGATGAGGAAATAACAGACACCGATTCTACTGATGAGCCGTTTACACCTACACAGGAAAAGCCTCTCGCGCCGTCTGCGGAACCTGCCGAGGGAAGCGATGAAGTTCCCGTCGGAGAACTCGCACTCGTGGTCAGTTTAAGCGGTGTCGATGAGCCGGTCACATTGACGGACGGGATTTCAATCCATGTAGCCGATTCGCTGGATATCCAGTGCACCATTGTGAATAACACTGCTGAAGCTCAAAGCATAGTTTTTGCGAACTCCCAGAAACTGGACGCGCTATTCACGGACGCTGCAGGAAATGTGGTGTATCAATGGTCGAGAGGGATTCGATTTGCCCAGGTGGTAAACAGCCTGGACATCACACCGGGCCAGACATGGCCTCATGAGATCACCGTGCCCGTTTCCGAGGACGGGCTTTCGCCGGGAATTTACAATATAACCGTCATGGTTACCGGAACGCCGGAATTAAGTGTGGCAGCATCCGATGTGGAAATTTCAATCTGATTTTTTATTAAAAATCCTATAATCGTTATCAGCCTCTTATATCCTGATAAATCACATCCCGGCGCATATCCCCGATAGTATTACTGATGCGAGACCAATACGTTTCTGACCGGCGCGATTATGGTAAAACCGAACACGTTAAATTCTAGTGAGATGATTGACTTCATCGCCGAGAAGATATCCCAGGCCGTTAACTGGCGCGAGGGTTTCGGCGATCTTCTGGAGTATATCAATAACCGGCTGACAACCGGCAGCGGATTTATACGCCTCTACCATTACATCGCGGATCGATACATGGAACCGATTGCGGTCAGTCGGGGGCGGAACAATCCGGTCGTGGACTCGATTTTCGAGCAGCTTGCGGAGGATCGTGTTCCTGTCTGCGTTCCGGTCGAGTATTCGAATTATATTCCCGGCGAGATGCAGTATTCCATCGTCGGTATTCCGTTTGTAAAAAATAATGAGTACCTTGGCGGACTGGTTCTGGCCGGGACAGATGGAGAAGGGGTCCGCGAGGGGCATTTCAACGAACTCCTCGCACTCACGCACTATCTGATTCCCATTTTCGAGAGCGCGGTACTTCAGGAAATTCTCCTCTCGAATTATCTCGACGCGATCGAGACCCTGGCGGTCGCGCTTGAGGCTAAGGACTCGTTCACCAGGGGACATTCAAACATGGTGACCGCCTATGCCGTCGCGATCGCTCGAAAGGTCGGACTTGAGCCGAAGAGGATTCAGGCGGTCGAGATCGGCGCGATGATGCATGACATCGGCAAGATCGGTGTGCCGGACGATATCCTGAAAAAACCCCGTGATCTGACTCCTGAAGAATTCAAGATTGTGATGCGTCACCCGGTGATCGGCGAGGAAATTCTCAAACCCATGCAGCATCCGCTGTTTAAAATCCCACGGCAGATCGTGAGATGGCATCACGAGCGGATCGACGGGAAGGGATATCCGGATGGCCTCACGGGCGATGAGATTCCCATTGAGGTAAAAATAACATTCGTCGCGGACGCATATGACGCGATGACGAACGAGAGACCGTATCGGAGAAGTCTTCCGCCGGAAGAGGCTTTCGAGGAGCTTCGGAGGAATGCAGGGACTCAGTTCGATCCGGAAATTGTCGAGACCCTCTGCAATCTCCTCGCGCCGATGGCCTCGAACGAGAGCGCAGGGATCGACCTGCTGGGTATCGACAGCGGCGAAATCAGTGCTGAATCCATATCCTGTGAGCTTGTTGAGGGGGAGAATTACGACGGGGATGAAATGAGCGACTGATGATCTCCACGATTCGTGGAGATTCCTCGATCGTATCTCAAAACGACGCGCCCTGTAACAAGGGCGCGTTATTTATGCATATTAAACTGACTATTTATTTTTCATCCCAAAGATTTGTCCATTTCCGTCTAAGCATGGCTCCGCGATTGCTCTCAAGAACAGCAAGAGCCGATCGATTGACGTCAATAATATCAGAAAAGTCTCTATTTTGTCCTGTAACGCCTTTCTTTTTTAAATCAATTAACAACGCTTCAGCTTTTTTAAGAATCGATTCATGGAATTCGACTGTTTCCATAAATGTCTTATGTGTTGCTTCAAGAACCTGTTTTCTAAGGCAATGCAGATAATGACGAAAAGCATCCCGTTCTGACAACCCAACGGTTGTTGGTTGTACTTCAGAAAAAATACTTTCAACATATTCGCTTTCATACTCAGGGTTAGGATTGATAAGGTGTAGAATCCTTTGCCTCCATGCTATATCAAGAAATGGGATTTTGTATTCTGTCAGAGTATCTGGACTGTAGATCCAAATACTACGCTTCCTGATTTCTTCTTGATATTCTGAAAAAAACTTCGCAGGGGGGAATGAACGAACATTCATCCAGGTACCTGAACAAATAGCGTTTGTCAATGAATTTGCAGCAATTAACATCTGATGATTGCAATAGCCTAGAATTACTTTTTTACCCATGATTCTTAGGCCTGCTGTTAAATCAAGAATATTCGCCAACCATAGTGGTTCATCAACGAGGTAACTTCCATTCGGATGTTCACATACAATGTAATATCCATCAACATCCCAATCCTCAGCAACGGTTAAAAGGTCATGGATTTGATCTGGATCGCTAACAGCGCTTGATTCTAATGCTAGAGTCACTAACAAAGGTATATCTGATCCAAGTGTTTTAACAGTATTAATACAACTGGAATGAAATTCCAGCCAGAGATCATTCACTCTGCTTCCAAGAAGACCTGGTAAAATAAATTTCTCGCATCCGAGCTCAGCATTCAGGTTGATTAAATCATTAAGCAATCTGGCTTGTCCTTCACCATGCAAATAAGTTCCTGAATCGTAGTTGTCTGGCCAGAAAGCATGTCTTGTTAGTCTGGAATGGTCACACCTTGGCAGAAAAAACTGTGGGTCAAACAGAATTTGTCCGCCCGGCAATTCCCGAATGTCTTCCGAGAAACGAACCAGTTGTTCAGGTTCAAGGTCCCGCGGACTAAGGACCACGGTTCCACCGTTCCATTCGCTAATAAGAGCCCGACAGTGCTCCATCATTCCCCAGCCAAATTGCAGATAAAGGTCCATCTATTACTCCTAATGTCTACTTATTTACATATAAGGTAAACGCAATACATTCAAACTTGAAATTCCGAATTGCATTTTTATGTTACTTAAGTGAATCCTCTATTTCCTTCATCCAATCAAGAGCTTCCGCCGCATTTCGTGGTCGTTGATCCTGAAATTTTTGTGTCAGTGCTGCAATAAAATCCTGCAATTCACCTTTAGAGTCACAGGACAGACGCAATGGTGGCAATGGCTGATTCTCAGTCCGATCAGCTATCTCAAGTGGATCTCGTGCTCCATCACGAAAAGGATTCACACCAGTAGCACACTCATAAAGAACTATGCCAATGGAAAATAAATCTGTCCTTGAATCGATATCTTTCTTTCTGTTTCGTAGTTGCTCTGGTGCACAGTAACCCAGGGTCCCGACACCGAATGGATTTCCAGTCGGAGTAAGCGACTCAAGGTCAAGTAGACGAGCCAATCCAAAATCAAGAAGCCAGAAGCTACCAGATTGATCCATAATTATGTTTTCAGGTTTGATGTCCCTGTGTACTACTTTCTCCTTCTCTGCATCTACTAAAGCTTCCAGCATTTGTATGCCTAAACGAACAAGATCATCTACATGAAAAATACCTTTATTGAGGATTTCCCTAAGATTCTCACCAAGAATGCATTGCTCAAGAATCCACACACAAGGAGCGAGGGGAGTACTTCCAGTTCCTGTATCGATGATGCGAGGCACGCGAGGAGAATTGACACGTTGTACAGCTAGTTTTTCTCGTGGAACTCGCTCAATATTATCAGAACCTAGAATTAGCTTAAGAACGACATTTCCTTCATCTGGATGTATTGCAGAAAAGACAAATTTTTGCCCTCCCTTTGCTAGAGGTGCAATTGAGGATAAATACGGGAATTGATTTTCAAGCCAAGTTAGATCCATCATCTCCCTCTATTTTCCTTAGATTATCCCAGATGAGTGAGCAGTTTTCCATGCCCATTCATTGAAAAGCCAGGAAGCGTATGACTTTGGGAGATTATTATTAATTTTTAGAATCCATTGTTGCACATCGTCACTCATTACATAAATCCCTATTCCCGTTTTTTTTGCTGAATCGGTAAGCTGAGTCCCTTTTGGCATATGTGGTATAAGAATATAAGACTCTGAACAAAACCACTGATTCAGCCATGCTTGATGTAGAGCTCTTTTCCAATCTCGAATTTTAGCTTCGATTGCAATAATGTTTCGAACAGCGAATATTGTCTTTAGTGGCTTCGCTTTGAGAGAAGTATTATTCTGAACAACCAGTTTTGCTTTCTTAAGCTGGTTAATGTTGCCCATTATTGGATCCCTAAATATTTGTTGTAGCTGGTTTATTTCAGAGGGTCCATTTGTAGCTAGATAGTGTAAAATCCGGATATCTTTTGAGGTTATATCGTTTCGCTCGTTTGGCCATTTGCGAGCTATAGTAATCCTCCAAATTACGGCAACTAGGTCTGGAAAACCAGAATCGAGAGATGGCTATTTAAAAAATGTAAGTGCACAGCCATGCGGCACGTAAAATTTTACCGAAGCAAGAAATTTTTGAATTAATTCTTCTTCAGGTCCTTCCCGCCTTTGACGACTGGATTCAATTACAGAAATTTTTTGCCCCATAGGTTTAAACTTATATCCAGTCTCCAGTCCTCACCTAGCTTCCATTACCTGACTGAGATTATATTCTATTTAAATGCCTCAAGTCAAAATTACTTATTAATTAACATGCTCCTCCTGGATGTCTTGATCATTCTCGATTTCCATTCCAAGAATGATCTCTTCATCGTCTACAGATTCTTCAGCTTCCTCTGTCTGAATAGCGAGTTCTTCCTTCTGATCGGTCCATTCTTTCATCAATATGCGTTTTCTGCGGCCCGACGGCGGTATGCGGCCCTTCTTGCGGTACTTGGTTATTACACGCCTCGACAGATCGTGCCCCTGCTCAGCCATTCTGTCGCGGATTTCCTCGTCCGAGAAAACCTTCTCCGGAGTCTCGTCCTGGAGAATCTGCTTTATCATTTCGATATAGCATGCGGACGGATTGAAAAAAACGTTGAACGAGACGATGGAGTTATCGGGAAGCCAGCAGTATCTCACCGCGAGTGCGCGACTGACCGTGGACGGGTGCACGCCGATTGTCTCCGCCACCTGTTTACGAGTCAGTTTTTTCAGGTACAGCGGACCCTTTCGCAGGAACCCCTCCTGCTGCCTGATTATCTCCTCGGTGATTTCGAGCATCGTGTTTCGCCGCGAGTTCAGGTTTTCGATATAACCGCTCGCGCGCTCGAAATATTCCCTGATATGTTTTCGCTCATCTGCATTGAACGAATTGCGGTCTTTTTTTAATCTTCGGTAACTCTCCACGTAGAACCTGTTGATCTTCAACTGCGGAAGACCCGAGTCCAGAATTTCGACAATGTATTTACCGTCGATCTCGCGTATCCGAACGTCGGCGGAAATATACGGGTTTTCAGTCGCGGCGTTTGTTTCCTGTTCCTCGAATCTGCGTCGCGGGTGAATATGGAAATTGCGACGCATGTATTCGATGAGTTCTTTCACTCGTTTCGCGGGAAGCCCGACTTTCTTGCCGACCCGCGCGAAGTGCTCTCTTGTGATGTCTTTAAGGTGCTCGCGAATGATTTCAGCGAGGGCGACACGTTCGTCATCGGGAAGGTCCCCGGATATCTCAGCCTGGAACGCGAGGACCTCGATTGAGCTTTGCAGGCCGCTTCCAACAGGATCGATCTCTGCGATCCGCCGTCTTATTTTCCCCAGACGTTCAATGGAAATGTTGAATTCCCCGGCAAGCTCCTCGTCGGTCGCGCGGATAAATCCCGGATTGTCGATTCTGGATCGTTTTATCGCGGCACGCTCGAAATCCTCTTCTACATCCGATGTACGCGTGTACATACCCGAGTCGATTCGATCTATAAGCTCCTCGGCGATGAAAGAGTCATCGTCACTCAGGTCGATTAAGTCGATCGCAAGACGACGCTTGAGATGGTCTTCGAGAGTGATGGAACGGACAACGGTGGCGAATGTATCGGGAAGTTCGTCATCCGGAACCGCCTCATATGTGCTTGCCTCGTACTGCCCCTGCGAGGAGTTATATATCTCCTCCATCATGTCGAGTTTTTCGGTCTGGATTTTTTCCCGGTCCGCATCCTCAGCTTTTCTGGACATACATGTAACGCACGGTTGTCCGTCAAGGAGAATCTCTCCGCATTGGGGGCATCGGCGGATCTCTTCAACTTCCAGAGCGGGATTCTGGGAAACCTCCTCGCGGATATCCAGCTCAAGCTCGAGGTTGGTCTGCTGGAGAAGGCGGTAGTACTGAAGCTGTTGCAGTGTCGGCTTCAGAGTCTGGATTTGTCTTGGGGCAATTTTCAGTCCGATTTTCATTTTGGAGAGATACAGGTTCACTCCGCTTCACAACTAATTATAAAGGTCTTAACGTACGCAAACAATAGCAGCCATGTCGGGAAATGATTTTTCAATCAGTCAATAAACCGCCAATGTCGCATACATAGTATCGCGATGATCGAAGTGTACAGAACATCGGAACGGAAAAAAGGGCGAATTCCGTGTTATCAGATGACAGTACAGGTTACTCAGCCCAATTTCAGAAACGAACATCACGTGATTTTTTTTGTTTTTTTAAATGGAAACCATGCATTAAGCCCTTGACACTAATTGAATATTATGGTATCTATTTGTAGCTTGCCGTTAAGCTCATACAATCGAAGGCCGGAGTGTTGGCATATGAAATATAGAAGGACGGTTTCGGTTGACTTTCACCAGACCCGTCGGTATACTCACTGTCTTACTTTGGCCCTCACATCAGTGGCCGCTGTTCGGCGTATTTAGACGTGTGCTGCTATCTGGCAACGTATGCCGTATGGAGTTGTCCATAAGGATGGTGAGTGGCAAGATTTGGGCGGGAACATTACGCAAGATCAAAAGAAGATGGAGGCCAGGCCTTGATCCCCTGTATACGTGTAATCCTCCTGATGATCCCGGTCGCAATACTTCTGACCGCGGGTTGCACCGCAAACGGACCTTCGGTCCCTGAGCGCGGACTGGAGACAGTGATAGGAACTTCTCTCACTGCAAGCCAGATCGAAGCTGCAATACGCGAGCTGGATACCGCTGATCGGATCGTTCCAGGCGAACTTTCACTCCAATTAGTTGAAGGTGAGGACATCGACGCCATTGTCGAAGAGTGGAACCTCACTTTAATCGACTACAAGGAATTTATTGATTTCTATCATTTTGCTCTTTCACCCGGCGCCGATCTGGCATTAACAGTGGCGGAACTGCGTGAGGATGAAAGGGTAGCTGTTGCCGAGCCGATTTTCCGCACATCGATGTGCGCGCTCCGTGTGGAGCCAAACGATCCAAATTTTCTGGCCGGCGAACAGTGGTACCTTGAGAACATGGATGTCCCCGAGGCATGGGTAATCGAGCCAGGGGACCCTTCAATTGAGCCGGTGCCACAGGCGAGTGATGTCGCCGTGGCCGTTCTCGATACGGGTATCGACTACTTCCACGACGACCTGATGCCGAACCCGGCTGATATTGAGAACAAGTACGAGAATTTTAAGATTCTCCCGGGTTTCGACTTTGTGAACGGTGATGCCGACCCGCAGGACGATAATGGTCACGGATCCATGATCGCGGGTATCATCGCGGCCAGAACCGGAAACGCTACCGGAATTGCCTCGGTAAGCTGGAACGCACGGCTTATACCGATCAAGGTTCTTGACCAGGAAGGCAACGGTAACAGCGTACTGACCACAGATGGCATCCTGTGCGCGATGAACACGTTCATGGAGCAGAGGGACAAGCTCGACCCGTACGACACCGAGGGCAACATCTTCGCCAATCCGTTCAACGCCAGGCTCATCATCAATATGAGCTACATGTACGAAACGCCGAACGCCATTGGACCGAGCCAGATGGAGCTTAATGCGGTGAAGTACGCGATCAATCATGGCGCGCTGCTTGTCGCGGCTGCCGGTGACGGCGCAAGGCCGCTTGATGACGGAAACACCACGGTTTACCCGGCCAGCTATATCGGGGTAATCGCGGTTGGATGCACCGATCAGGCGAACGCGCTTTCACCCGATTCAAATTCGCTGCCGCTATCGGCCGATCCCGATACCGCCGCGTTCTTCGTGGCGCCGGGAATCGATATGGTCTCTACCTATCCGATGGCCCTCTCACAGGGTTACGCGGTCGGCTCGGGAACATCCTTCTCCGCCGCATGCGTAACGGGTGTCATCGCGCTGATATGGAGCGAGAACCCGTTCCTGGTTCCGTCGGAAGTTATCCAGACCCTGGTTGACGGCGCTGACGCCGATCTTATCGGAGAACTTGGAGCCGACCTGGTCAGCGGTCACGGATTGATAAATGCTCTTAAGAGTCTGCAGAAGAACTACACACCGAATCCCTCGAACGATCCGATGATCATCAGGGCGTTCACCAATCCAATTCTGCACGGCGATATCATCTTTATCATCCGAAGTCATTACAACTTACTGGCCGCAACCGATTTCCCGCCGAATGAGGACCCGGACGACCCGTTCTCACCACCGATAAATGACGGATATCCATTCCGTTATATCATCGGCTGGGATTACGATATCGACGGTCATGTCGACTATGAATTCCCGTATGTTTACCTGCTTGACAGCTACTACTGGCGCCACGAGATACTCCTTACCGAGGTTGACAGCGCCACCTACATAGGACACGTTCATTTCCCGCAGGATCTGAACCTCAGCCTGACACCGGAACCACATCCCATGGGGCAGCTTGTAATCGAGTTCATCGGGGTACCGGCTGACAGAAAGATCGACACAACTCTCCCGGAGACCGTATCGGCCTCCACGACAATACAAATTGACGAGTTCAATTATGATTTGCCCGGCTAAGCCCCGGTAGATAAACAAGGAGGAAATAAGAAAATGAATATCCGACACATTTCAATGATAATAATCGTCATCCTCCTGGCCGCTGGGGCGTTTGCCTGCGGCGGCGGGAGTGACCCGGTAGTCAACGATCCGGGCGTATCCGGAAACACCGGCGGAGCCACGCTCACCGGCCGAATTCTCGACCGTGAGGGAAACCCGGTTGGAAAACCCTGGGTTGATATCAAGCTGACCGTCAGCGGCGGCGGAGACATCTCGCCGGCTCTGCAGCCCCAGGATTCCGGTCCGGATGCCGGCGTGTTCCGGTTCATCGGACTGCCGATGGGCATACCGATGACTCTTGAGATCGGGCTGTTCCAGGTTTCCATTGGCAGGAATCTCGGCTACATCCATAAGCTCACACTGACAACGGTTGGAACTTACGATCTCGGCGACATCGTCCTCGAGAACGATTTTCTGGACAACGGCTGGAACTCGTACCTCGCCAAGGATTACACCCTGGCGCTTATCAACTTCAACCGAGCG
This sequence comes from uncultured bacterium, assembly GCA_965370205.1. Lineage (GTDB taxonomy): Bacteria > JAJVIF01 > JAJVIF01 > JAPKYR01 > JAPKYR01 > CBDUUJ01. The sequence goes on along the minus strand of CBDUUJ010000002.1, from coordinate 16,510 downwards.
TTCGAGGATCGTTTCCTCCAGGCTGACCTCACATATTCATCCTCCGCCTATACCGGCATTGGATGGGTATACGCCAAACGCGGCAAGGACTGCACCACGAGTCTTTATTACGTCGATGATTCAGGCTGGGTCGATTCAATGAATTCATATGAGTGGGACCAGGCGATCCTGAATTTCGACCATGCGACAGCCAATCTAAACGATGTTGACGCGTGGGTCGGAATGGGTGGCACATATCTCACCCTGCTCGGTCAGTCCAACAAGGACCCGGTGCTTGTCGGTCCATGGATTCCATATTACGGGTTCATCAGCTATTACTTCGATGATGCCCAGAGTGCTCTTGAGAAAGCCCTGATTCTTGATCCCGACTACAAATGCTCGCATGACAAAATCTGTGCCAATGATCTGAGAGCGACCATATTATTCCTGAAATGGATGCAGGGGCAGCAGGTTACGGTCGATGATGTCAACGCCCTGTCGACATCCCCCGATCTGAACCAGGGCTCCCTGCAGCTTCTGGAGATCATGCCTGATATTATTAATTACAACCCGTTCCCGCAGTTGTAATTGTCGAATTATTAATCGCGAATTTTTCAACCCGCTCATTTTGGGCGGGTTTTTTTATCTATAGCAAGAGATGATGACGGGACGTCATCACGCCGGGTGACCGGAGATCACCCCTCCATGTGAGATCGCCCTTCCATGTGAGATCACCCCTCCGGATTGTGTATAATTTAATCAGATTTAAACCTTTCTTCGGATTTAACCATCTTTAATATTTGGCAAAGTTCTATTCTTATTAAGCGAAAAGTAACGCATTTGCTCTGATAATAATTCAGACCGCTATTATGGCGATCCGGAAGGATATGCCGCAATAGCTGAATTTAGGGTATATAAATATGATAGAGGTTAAACACCTGACAAAGCAGTATGGCAGTGTGACCGCAGTGGACGACGTGAGTTTTCATGTCGAGCGCGGCGAGATACTGGGATTTCTCGGACCAAACGCCGCGGGCAAGACAACGACCCTGAGAATGCTCACCTGCTATATCCCGCCGACCCGCGGCACAGCCACGATAGCCGGGTACGACATTTTCGATGACTCACTTGAGGTCCGCAAGCGACTTGGGTATCTCCCGGAGCAGGTTCCGCTCTACATGGACATGCGAATACTGGACTACATCAACTTTGTTGCCCGGGTGAAATCGATTGATCCCCACGAGCGAAAAAAAGTTGTAGACCGGGCAATCGGGCAGTGTGGTCTTGACAATGTAAAAATGAGAATTATCAGCACGCTCTCCAAGGGATACCGTCAGCGAGTCGGACTCGCCCAGGCGCTTCTGGGAGATCCCGAGGTTCTGATGCTGGATGAGCCAACAACGGGGCTCGACCCGCGACAAATTCACGAGATCCGCGATCTGATCAAGGAGCTTGGCCTGGGGCATACTGTAATTTTATCGACACATATCCTTCCCGAAGTTTCGATGATTTGCGACAGGATCATCATTATCAATAACGGGCGACTGGTCGCGGTCGATTCCGTTAAGAACCTGACCAGGGAACTCACCAAGACCCAGATGACGCAAGTGAACGTTAAAGGCGATCCGGATAGAATTATAGAGGCTCTGAAGAAGGTGCTGGGCGTTCTTGCAGTGGATAAAAAACCTCAGGCGGATCTCGCGGACGGCGGAAATATGTTCGTGGTGCACTCGAAAATAGATTCCGATGTGCGGGAGGAGATCGCAAGAGCAATAGTGCAGGGAGGATTCGGGCTTCACGAAATGCACCCATATTCCCTGTCACTGGAGGATATCTTCCTCATGTTAACCAACGAGGGTACCGGAAATAAACGGAGGCGATTGAATTGAGGAATATGACTACAATCGCGTCACGCGAGTTAAAATCATACTTTGTCAGTCCTGTGGCATATTCGGTTGCTTTTTTCTTCCTTCTGATTCTCGGGGGCTGGTTCTATTTCATCACGGTTAAAACACTTCATGACGCCAGCCTTCGCGGGGCATTTGAGGTGCTCGGCTATTTATCAATTCCAATGGCAGCGGTTATTACGATGCACCTTTTCTCCGATGAACGCAGAAGCGGAACGATCGAGCTTCTGATGACCTACCCGATCAACGACTGGGAGGTTGTCCTGGGCAAATATTTCGCCAGCTTCATGCTTTACGCGTTCTCTATTGCGCTCACACTTCAATTCCCGCTTTTCCTGGGAATATTCGGCGAACCGGACTGGGGAATCATACTGACCGGATATCTTGGAGCGCTGCTTCTCGGCGCCGCATTCCTTTCAATGGGTGTTCTTTCAAGTGCGCTGTCAAGGAGCGCTGTGGTGGCGGCGATAATCTGTCTTCTGGTGCTGTTTGGATTGAAATTCCTTGCTGCAGGCAGCATTATGGGCGGTCCGCTGGGCAAGACTTTCCATTACCTTTCATTCTCCGGCCAATTCAATAACTTTGTAAACGGCCTCATCGATACCCGTGACATTATCTACCTGCTTTCATTTATTGTGTTTTCACTTTTTGCAGCCGTTCGGGTTGTGGAAATAAACAGATGGAAATAAATTCAGCGGGTCGACATCCCGCAGTGATTGAACCGTGACATACGATCCCGAAAAATTACGACAAGCAATCCTAGGCTCGGATTCCGACGAGGAAAAAACACCGGAACCGGAAAAGATGCATCCACATGAGGAGGAATCTCCTCAGACTGCAGAAAAGCATGCAGAGACTCCGGAAAAAGAACACGAATCACCGGCAGATGATTCTGAACCCACAGAACCCCGGAAGCCGGTCGAAGATAAGAAAAAATCCGATCTGGCGGAAGCTGAATTCATATCATTTACAGAATCGGATTCACTCGGAGATTCAGCGGAGCAGGAAACATCGGCTCCCGAGCCTGCGCCGGTGGAGCAGATTCCCGAATCCTCCGCAATACGTGAGCTTTCAGAGGAAATTGAATCACAGGCTGATCGCGAGCCTGCTCAAAGCCAGGAACCGACCTGGCCTGCCGATATCCCCGAATGGCAGCGGACTCCTGTCGCCGCTGAAATAAAGAGCGATCAACCGCTGGAAAAGTCGGACGACAGTGGCAGGAATACAGCGGATGATCATCCGGAGCAGAAAGCCCATCGTGCGGAACCTGTACGATCCGAACAGCCATCCAAAGAACCGGAACCCGATCCTGATCCCGAGCCGCCATCGGATGGCATAGAGCCGCCGAAAGAGCTTGAGAATGCACCTACGGGCGACTACGCCCCTCTGCGGCAGGCTGTTATGTCGAATGCAACGCAAACTCCTGATGAGACTGCTGCCGAAGAAAATGCCGGGGCGGCAGAAAATATCGCTGATAAATCGGAAGAAGAGAGCGAATCCGACAGGATGAAAAAACGCCGCAGGCGTAAATCCGGGAAACCCAAAGCCCCTAAAAAAATAAATCCTCCGTCACCTCTTGCTTTTTTGATACTAATAGCCAGTGCCATATCCCTTTTGGGAGCTTCAATCGCTCTCTCCATAGGATATACAGGTACGGCGATTACAGCTCTGGGAGGTATCGGGCTTGCTCTTGCGGGCACTTTCGTTATTGCATGCAGAGACTGGCTGAAAGTTGCCCTGTCAGGCAGGAGTATGCGCTACTCGGCAAATGTAAGCATAATCATTTTCAGCCTGCTTGGCATATTGATTTTCGTTAATATCATTGCCTACAGGTATCCCTACCGGCTCGATCTCTCATCGGAGGGTCTGCATTCATTATCACCGCAGACATTGAGCGTTCTTGATGATATCAACCGCGCGGGGGAACCGATAGCCGTGACAGCTTTCGCCTCACCGACCAGCGGCTACCGGGATGTCATCGACAAACTGATGGATTTGTATCTCTATCACTCGCACAATCTTGAATTCAATTATATCGATCCTGATATCCAGCGCGAACTTGCCGAGAGCAAAGGCATCACACGGAACCCGTCCGTGCTTTTCGAACTCGGTGAAAACCGCGCAGTTGCTGTCGATATTGATGAGCCACACTTTACATCGGCACTGCTTGCGGTCAGGCAGACTCATCTCAGGCTTGTTTCATTCCTGGGCGGACACGGCGAACCCGATCCATTCTCCGATGATCGTTTCCAGGCCGGATTGAGCAAATTCCGCTCCCAGCTTGAGCTTGAGGGATACGATGTCAACATTTTAAGAGTTCCCGAGGCGAACGGAATACCTCCGGAGACAAGCCTCCTGATTATTGCATCACCCAACAGAGACCTTGAGTCGCAGGAGCTTGATGCAATCGGGGATTATCTTGACGACGGCGGAAGTATCATGTGTTTCCTGGAGCCGGGAGAGGATGCCGGGCTGTCAGCATTATTGCGCACGTACGGTATCAGATTCAATGACGGTTTTGTTCTTGACGATAAGAATAATTTCTATGATGATCCGCTCAGCCCGATCGTTACCGGAAATCCGGAGCACTCGATAACCGCGCCTTTCTTCGAGGATGGAATGGTATTCTTCAACGCAGGAAGTCTCAGTTTCACAAACCGCGGACGGCTTCCGGATGTCGAGACGGACACTCTGGTACGCTCGAGTGCGTCAAGCTGGAACGAGATATCGGATGACCTGGTATTCAACGAGGATTCCGATACAAGGGAAGCTCTCGAACTTGCGGTTATAGCAAAGCGAATCCTTGATGCTGCAAAGGAAGAACCGGTATCGCCGGAGACCCCTGAAAACAGCGGGGATGAGACCGGAGAAGCACCAGAACCCGTTAAGATTGATGAGGCTTCCGCTCCGACACGCATCGCGCAGGTTCTGGTGGTCGGCGACGGCAGTTTCATACAGAACTCAAACTACGACAGCTATTACAACAAGGATTTCGCCCTGAACGCTGTGAACTATCTCACCGTTCAGCACGATCTCATCAGTATCCGTCCGGCTCAGCGTGAGCACCGCACTCTCGATCTCACCAACACACAGCAGAATATCATCTTCGCGATCAGTGTTATCCTGACGCCGCTGTTAATTGCCGGGCTTGGCGGACTGGTCTGGTGGAGACGCCGCTGTTAATTGCCGGGCTTGGCGGACTGGTCTGGTGGAGACGCCGCTAGAATCATATCCTTTCGATTGAAGGGTTGAGTCATGAAAATCAGATACAATACAATATTCATACCCCTTCTTATAATCTGCGGTTTCGCAGTATGGTACCTTGGGTTCCGCGAGGAGAAAGTGGCAGCCGCAAGGAGACTTGCCGACCGTTCACTGATCAACATCGAGGAACTTGATATCATCGAACTGATACGACCGGATGAGACAATCCGGATCGAGAAGACCGGCGCATCCGGTGAGAGTGGCGCCGGCACAGCCGAGGACTGGCGCATGACTCAGCCCTATGAAGCCGGCTGCGACCCTATGTCTCTCGCTGGATTGATCGACGGGATATTCGCCGTCGAATCGGAACGCGACATCGCGGATGTTACTGAGGATCGGAAATCCGAATACGGTCTTACGGACCCGGAATTTCGTCTCAGGCTTGCGTCAACATCAGGCAGGATCCTGATGGACCTCGCGATTGGCCACAAAAACGCTTCCGGCACGGCAAGATACGGCGCTTTCGCCGACTCGACCTCCGCTTTCCTCATTCCGATTTACTATATTGAACCATTCGATATTAATCCCGATACTCTCCGCGATACACGCGCCCTGGTGTTTGATCCGGATAATCTGGTCGCGATTCAGTTGTCGAGTGTCGAGGCTGACATACACTTCGAGAAGGATGATTCCACATGGATGGTGACCAGACCGCAGACTTTCCCCGCAAGTCCGGCGCGGCTTGGCATCCTCTTCCAGAATATCCGGGAGCTTTGTGCGGTTGAATTTCTGCCGGATGACGCCGACGATCCGGAGCTGAGGATGAAATCGGTGAAACTTGTAGTAACGTCCGCTGACGGAGTCACCGGTGAGCTTACGCTTCACGGTGAGGACTATACGCGTGGTATTTTCGCAAGCTCGTCATGGCAGCCGTCGCCGTTTATTGTCGACGCATACATATACGACCGTCTTGCGCTCGATCCCGGTGTGTTTTTCCATGTGCTGCTCATCGAATTCCCCACCGAGTCGATCGAGCGTATTCACATACGACTGCCGGGTTCCGAAAATCTTGAATTTATCCGAACCGGAGCGGGTATCGAGGATTGGGAAATTCTCAAACCTGAAGGACGGCTCTACACCGATCCGGGTAGTTTCGAGAACTTCATCAATGCCCTTTTAGCGCTTCAACCCGAGGATAGAGTGCCAATACCTGAGCACGTGGAGGATTACGGGCTCGAGCCTGTTTTTTTCATGAAGATCGAGGTCTACCGCGAGCGCGACATGGGCAAGGCTTTCATTTATCTGGGATCAACGGATGAAAACGGTAATTACTATGCCACGCAGGATGGTCAGAGTTATTTCACTATCGCCGGCGAACTGGTAGATAATTTCATCTCCGCAAATTCCAAATTGAAGGGCGCTGCTGATTAGACAGGATTGATATAAAGACGCTAATTCAAACTTGCCGGTTAAAAGTAATTTCAGAATTATAGAAGCATTGCATGTGGAATTAAATAAGCTGTTGACACAGCGACAGTAAAATATTAAGATATCAATCGGCATCCATAAAATTATTTGCTGCCATATATTACAATCAGCTCAGGATTCGCAGGACAACCAGAGGTATAACTCATGAATCGATTTAATCTTGGTATTATGGCAATTTTCGCTGCCTTACTTATCCTGTCCTGCTCAGGATCATCCCCGGAATCGATATCTCCCGATCCACATCAAAACCCGGAATTATCAGCCGACCGAAGCACTTCCACAGCCGGAAGCTCCGGTCTCTGGGGACTCTGGGATATCGAATGGAATTCCGGGACGGAAGAATTCGAGATTACGCCTTTGAGAAGCGCTGAGCTGGCATGCAATGTTGTCAAATTCATCGACGGATCGCCGTCAAATCTTGTCATTAATATTCTCAGTATCGATCCGGAACCTGACTATACGGATTTCCTGATAGATGTGGGTATCCAGCATCCGTTTCCCGGACTCGATAAATTCACCGGTTTCGATGTGCTGGGTGTTTTCATGGGACAAGGCTCGTCGATCTATCCGGGTCCCGGTGGATTCACGATGCCGGGTCTGAATGACCAGCGGATTCTCAATCCCGACGGATACACAAGGCGGTTCAATGCTCCCGAATTCACGGGTGCCGGAGAGATAATGCCTCTCCAGGGTTATTATCCCGGCAGCAAAGGCACGCCCGGTTACACACCGACGGCGGTTCTTAATCCATATAAATATTTTGCCGATGGCCTCACGCTGGATGACGACGCACTTGATTTTCTGATGTCAAATCCTGAGAGTCGCGGCGCTTTCTCTCCCGGTAGCGTTAACCATCGATGTTACAACCTCCGCTTTCCCCACACCACAGGGATAAAATTCCAGTACGCTGTCATTGCCAACTGGGAGCTTAACGCAAATCATCCCGACCCGCCAAATTCTCTCGATGACTTTCCGATAAACGCCAATTCGGAGGAGACGGTGGTTGTCGATATTCTGGATTACAGCTCCGCGTACTTCATCGATGAAAATAACTTCGGCGGGGATATATGTTTCGAAATTACCGTCTGGGACTGGTCGGCGACCTGCGACGATACGATGGAGGAATACGGGATTAAAATTTACTGTTCGGCGTGGAGCGGCGCATTTGAGGTTGACATGACTCCGACTGAAAAAGGCGATCATTATCATAAATTCCTTGCAAGTAAACCTGTGGAAGTTCTGACATCATACGATCTGCTGCCGGTATTCATCGAGATTTATTATCCCGGACTGAATTACGCAAATCCGTTTGGAGTCCCGAACAATGCCGCTGGAACGCTCGCGTCGTATTTTCTGACCGTGGTGAATGTTAACGAGGAGCCTGCCTGGATCTACGGCATCGGCGACGGCGCGTATTTCCACTGGGCCGACGACTGCGACAACAGCATGCTGATTACCAACATGCTGAACCTTCCGCTGACAGGGGCTTTCGCCGATAACGACAAGGTTGTGTGGCATGAGGGTCATTCCAAGGGAAATGTTAATCCATCGGAATTCGGAAGCCTTGTCACGGGTCTGGGTTATACCTATGAATACATCCCGGATACGCCGTTCGTGCCTCTCGATGTAACCGGCCTGAAAATGCTGGTCATCTTCACGCCTCATCCGCCGGACGAGCCGAATTATTTCACTCCGGAGGAGGTCCAGGGGATAAAAGACATGGTCAACGGCGGTGGGATTGTTGTGATTTTAATCGAATATTCCGGCGCCTATAACGACACCGTCATTCTCGACAAGCTCATCGACGATCTCGGAGTGGATTTCTCATGCCCGACAATCCCTGTAGACCCTTACGGCCAGTATGCCGTCGATGATTTTACCGAGGATCCGATTACCGAGGGGCTTACAAAATTGTGCGGAAGCGCGGCGGGATGTTTCGATATCGCGGGCGACGCGGTCAGCCTGGTCAGAAACGACGAAGGACTGACATTGATCTGTAAGTCACCGATAGAAAATTGAGCGGCATGGAAAAAAGTACCGCTCCCTGACAGTCGCGGCTCTGATACAGCCTTCCCGGGGACACCTCATTTCGTCCTCGAAATGCAGGTGTCCCCTCCGATCCAAGATAAATATCCTTCACGATCTCCGTACCCATTTATTCGTCGCGACCGCGATCAACACGCCAAGGGTGGAAAAACCCAGAACGGTTTCCAGGAACACGAGTATCACGCCGATGTTGTTCTGCGGATGCGTGTTGCGGATACCCAGGTTCGTGAAGATGTCGAACGACACAAAGAACCATTTCATTGCTTCGGAGAGCGAAGGATAATGATTGACATAGGGCTTAGGATCGATGGGCGGGTCCGCGATAAACATAAAGTCAGGGGTAATGGACATCATCCATTCCGGCACGGTCCATGGGATAGTGCAGTAGAACCAGGCAAACAAGCAGATAAGTAAAAATGCCCAGATAAGAAGAAGCCAGATATTATTCCCGCAGCCGGATAAAATCGTCCACAACCAATATAAGGGGGGATTCTTTGTTTTTATGCGCCTTAGATAGTGCTGGTCGTTTACATATCGTCTCAGGTCGGCAGCCATGACCGTATCAGCGTCATCGATACGAACACCTTTGAAATCCGTATAAAACCATCTCTGAATATTAAAAAGCCACCAATCCTTCCGGCAAACACATTTCAGGAAAGCGAAATCCCGCCATTTCGGAAGGAACTCAGTATCTGCGAATGTGGTTGTACGACCTATGAGCTGCTCTTTTATCTTATCATCGAGGTTACATTCCTCATCGAATTTTTCCAGTTTCCCGACTTTTGCATAACTCAAATTAGCCCCTTCCAGATGCACCTCAATCAGTTCCGCCCCTTCCAGATGCGCCCTTCTCAGGTACGCCCCTTCCAGATGCGTGCTCCCCAGTTTCGCCCCTTCCAGATGCGCACTCCACATTTTCGCCACTTCCAGATGCGCATAAATCAGGTTCGCCCCTTCCAGATGCGCATGACTCAGGTCCGCCCCTTCCAGATGCGAATCAATCAGGCACGCCCCTTCCAGATGCGCCAAACTCAGGTTCGCCCCTTTCAGATGCGCATAAATCAGGTACGCCCCTTCCAGATGCGTCAAACTCAGGTATGCCCCTTCCAGATGCGCCTTTCCAAGATAAACACCTTTTAAACTCTTACCAGACAGATCTATTCCCCGCAAGTAGAGTACTGGCCCAATAACAAACTCTCCTTCATACTCGCCAAGTTCTTCACCTTCTCCTTCATATACATCAAAATCTTCTTGAGGGAGAATTGCATTAACCCGCCAGAGTCTGTCTGCGGCTTCCTCGGTATTCTCAGGCGGACGGTCACCCTCCATCAGGATGCTGACTATTTCATCAACAAGTTTGGGATGTTTCTCCCACCGCTCGCGCCATTTTTGAATCTGTTCATCAGTTGGTACAGCCATTACGCAATCTCCTGCATTGTCTTCCGGATAAGTGCGGATTTTAACGATTGTAATAAAACAATCCTGAAGAGGATAAACGGAGTCGGTACATTATATCAATGTATTTGATGAAATAATCCGGTCCTGAAGATATGACGAGGTTAGATCGTGAGTAGTTGCGTTGAGTAGTTGCAGGGGAAAGGGGACACCTTTTTTTGCCCCGCAGATCATTGAATAATTCAAGATCACAGCATGCAAAAACAAGGTGTCCCCGGATTATTATTTCGTTGTTGCATAGAGCAAAAATAAAATGTCCCCGTAGCTGTCACGGCGGTTAGGAGATGAGGAATTGCATTGAAGGGTTGTAAGAAACGCTTCTAGTTTGAACCTTCTATTTTCTCAATCGCTTGCCCGGCGAGTTCTCTGACTTTCCTTTCTTCATCCTCAAGCAATGGAGCGAGAGCGGGTATCGCATCAATCGCCTCCGGACCAAGAACAGCCAGGGCAATGATCGCGTCCCGTCTGATAACGTGGTCTTCATTGGCGAGAAAGCCGATCAATTTATCTACGACACCCTCATTGTTTCCTTCTATCCGCTGGATTGCGAGCTGTACTATTTCCTTGAAATTTGCGTCCTGAGTTTGGAGTGCTTCGTTGAGATCGGGAAGAGCGTCGCTTGCCTCCGGGCCAATCATACCGAGATAGAAGGCGGCGGAGTTATGAATGTATGTCTTGTCATCCCCCAGTTGCTCGACGTAGAACGGCACCAACTCACTGGAGCCGTGTCCGATCTCCACGAGGCCATTCGCGCCGGACCAGCGCACAGAATCAAACTCATCATCCAATAGTTTGGTGAGAGCAGGTGGGAGGTTTTCGTTGTAGGGGTCGATTCTCACCAGCGATTGGGCTGCGTGTCCGCGTATCTGCCAGTAATCGTCCTCCAGCGCGACAAGCAGTGCCGGGGCGATTTCCGAAACATTGCCTCCAATATGGCAAAGAGCTTTTGCCGCAGAATTTCGGATAGATTCATCCGGATCCTTCAGTGCCTCAATAACATTGGGAACAGCGACTGCAGCGTCGGTCCCAAGCAAGCTCAGGATGTCGATTGCATCCCAGCGTATATCCTTGTCTTCATCCTGCATCGCCTCAACTAACACGGGCACAGCGACCGCAGCATCGAGGCCCAGATCGGAACGCCAAATATCGCCCCTGTACAGCACGTCAAGTTCATTACCCCATAGCGCTTTGACGAGAGCGTCTGATATTCTCCTTGCGCCCATATAACGGAAAGCCATTTCAGCATTCTCGCGCTCCTGGAGATCGCCGTGCTGACGCGCTTCAAAAAGCTCATCTATTACTTCATAATCCTCCAACAAGATCGCGATAGCTTCGACGGCTCTGTTGTGCACGGAGACATCGTCGCTTTCCAGTTGCTCAAGGAGTAGTGGCAGGTCATCCATCGTGGGGTTATCATAGTCGACGGTGCGGCTATGGTCGACGACAGTGGGAGCATCTTTTTTATCTCCGGCTCCGCATCCACAACCTGCCAAGAGGGCTGCGACAATCAGAATGAACAGGACCGAGGTTAACTTGCGCATTTTCGTGCCTCCAATTTGCATTACTTGAATACTATCACATCTATGTGCATGACCACCCTTCATTAGAGACTACAACGGTGACAATTTGTTGCTTTAGCGGGTGCGCCGGCTTTCCAGCCGGCATCCATGAATAAATGCCGCTTGGAAAAGCGGCGCACCCAGGTATCAAGAAAAATAATGGGGTTGGTGGTTAATCCAGATACAGAAAATCCTTCATGCTTTGGCCGAAATCGCTCTGTTTGATCTTCGCGACCGCGCGGTTTCGTATCTGCCGCACCCTCTCGCGCGTGACGCCCTCCATCTTGCCGATCTCGTCGAGTGTCAGCACCGGACGGTCGAACAGGCCGAAACAGTAGGACAGAATCCGCCGCTCGCGCTCATCGACAACCGAGAGCGCTTTCATGATCTCCTCGTTGCGGATGTTGACCATGGTCTCAAGCTCGGGGCATGAGATATCGGAGTCCGCGACAATCTCCTTCAGGCTGCTCCCGTCATCCTCGCCGGTGACAGGAGTGTCGAGCGAGAGGATTCGAAGGCTTATCTTGCGAAGCTCCTCGGCTTTCTCGATTGAGATATCCATCTCCCTCGCGACACGCTCGATAGGTATTTCATCGTTGTTATCCTTCTGAAGTACCTGCATCGTGCGGAGGAAGCGGTTGATGATGTCGACCATGTAGACCGGTTTGCGGATGAGCGAGCCGTGATCGGCGATCATCCTGGAGAGCCTCTGGCGTATCCACCATGATGAGTAGGTGGAGAATTTCCAGCCGAGGGACGGATCGAACTTCTCGACCGCTTTTATCAGGCCCATCGTGCCTTCCTGGAGCAGGTCGAGGAAATCGACACCGCGTCCGAGGTATTTTTTCGCGATGGATACCACCAGCCGTAAATTCGAGCGGATGAGTTTTTCCTTGGCTGCGCGAACCGCATCCTCATCGCTCGAATGCCTGACCTGGCGAGCGAGATGAAGCTCCTCCTCCGGCGACAGAAGGGGAATACGTCCTATCTCGCTGAGGAAGTAGCGCACGCTGTCTTCGAAGTCAGGCTCGGAAGGCTTGACTTTTTTTCGCTTCCGGGGCTTTGCCTTTTCCAGTTTTGTTTTTTTTGATTTTGTGCTCTTTTTTGTATTGGCGGCAGGTTGCGCCCGATCTTTCTCGTCGGCAGGCGGCGATTCTTTCCCGGCATCATCGGATGCCTTCGATTCGCCCGATCGTTTCTTCCTGCGAGTTGGAGGTTTTGGCGTTTTTTTGGCCACGTCTGATTCGAACCCAATTAAATCCAGGTCATGCATTACGGGGATCCTCTTCCCTGCAGATCCTGAAGGCTTGACCCGGGTTTTTGAGGAATATTAACCTTCCGCGTCGATATACCAACGCGATGATAAATTATACTACCAAACCCAAATCCGGTCAAACCACTGCGGATCGGCTTCAGGGCTGTTCATTAATAGTATCGGCTGTAATAATGCTTCATTTCCCTGGTTTGCTTAGTTATATTTAAACCTTCCGGACGGTTTTATCATCTAAATAAGTAAGAGTCGAGCCATTTGTGCCGACATTGATGATATACGGCCTGATTGAGCATTTTTCCACATTCAGTGGTACAATATTCATTGTCGAGGGGCCGTGGATGCCCCTTGTTTAGTGCCGATGTATAGAAAACTTGCACATTTGATCCGGAATAATGTGGACGAGTTCAGTGAATGCTGGGCTGAGACACTTCAGGATTACTATCCCGACACCGATCCACGCGATGTGTTCCGGAAAATCCGCGCAAGCCATCTCCTGCTGGCGAGATCGCTTATCGAAAAGAGTTTCTCCTACCTCTTCAATCACCTCCAGATCGAGTTCCAGGAGTGGATTCTTCTCAAGAACAGCTTCAGGGACCTCATGAACCTGGAACCGGTCTATCTCATGCTCCTGAAGGAATTCATCACCGCAAGCGATCTGTCCGACCACGACAAATCCACGATTGCCCAACTGGTGGACGACCTTCGCAACAGCACTCTCAAAGACGATCTCAACGAAATCTATGTGGGTGAGCAGGAGAAGCTGTTCTCAAGGCAGATCGACGAGCTTGAGGTCCTGAACGATGTCTCCGGAACCGACCTGGTCGGTGAAGATAAGGTCGATTATGACGGGGACGGGGATATGGAGCCTTCGAGAGACCCCATTGAGCTTCTGAAACTGACCCTGGAAAACGCGATGTATGTGCTCGGAGCCACCGACGGCGTTCTGGCGTTCAACATGGACGGTGCACATAAGGTGGTTGTGCAGTTCGCCGATGCTCCCGCCGAATTCGACCAGGAACGGGTCAAGCAGAAGACCCTTGAGGATGAGGAAGGCCAGTTCGATCCAAACGTGCTCATCGCTTTCAGCCATGTTGTCGACCGCGCGGTATTGAAAAATTTCTGGAATCCCGATCTGGTCGATGATCTCAGGAGCCAGAACTGTCCGAGATGCCCTTACCGCAATGAGCTTGTGACCAGCATCCGGGGAACCATCGACTGCCCCATCCTTCAATCCATCAGGGTTCATACATTCCTGTGTCATCAGCTTGGACAGGCCGGCGAAAAGGGATTTTTCCTGCTGGCAAGAAAGACCCCGCCGCCGTTCTCAAACGAGGACAAGCAGTTCGTCGAGACCCTCGCGGCCAGTATGATGACCATCATCAAGAACTACCAGCTTTACGAAAAGCAGGTGCAGCTTGCCACGACCGACGGTATGACCGGACTTTTCAACCATCGGTATTTCCAGGAGGCGCTCGGACGCGAGATTTCGAGGTCTCGACGGTACGGCGCGCCGGTCAGCCTGCTGTATATGGATATCGATCACTTCAAAATATTCAACGACACCTACGGCCACCAGGTCGGCGACGAAGTCCTGAAGCTGGTTTCGCGGGCGATCCGGCGGAACCTGCGCGATAGTGACGTCGCGTGCCGGTACGGAGGCGAGGAGCTTGTCGCGATCCTCCCGGACACCGATCTGCAGGGAGCGTATATAGCGGGAGAAAAAATCCGCCAGGCGATTGAAAATCTGAGTTTCCCGGTGGACTCAAAGCGTGTTACGGTCACCATCTCCATCGGTGTGGCGACCTACCCGCTGAATGCAGGCGACAAGGCATCGCTGATCGAGGCGTCGGACCATGCTTTGTATATCGCGAAAGAGGGCGGAAGGAACCAGTCGGTAAAATCGTCCGCCGATCCGTATGAAAAGGAAAAGGAAGACAACGGCGATCCGGAGGACAAGGCAGGAGCTAAGGATAAAGCAGGCGCAGAGGAACCGTCGAAAAAAGAAACCCCGCAGGCAACAGAAGTCGATGTGAAGTAATTAGCGCACTGCTAATCCTAGCAAGGGAAATCCCGGGCTATGACTTGATTTGAGATTCAACTTGCATAGATATCAACCTAAATAAATGGTCCCCCTTTCCCCATAGGTTATCTATTATCAATTTAATATTTGATTAAAAAATGCTATTATTTGATAGGATACATCCTGAAATATATGTGCTTTGTTATACAGTGGTATGATACAGATGGCTGAACTTAACAGCAAAAAATATTAATAACATCAAGGAGGCAAAGAATGAATCGATGGGCTGTGCTCTTTGTGACAATGCTCTTGATGGCATTGGTCACACTGGGCTGTTCTGGCAGCGGCGAAAATCCCGTGGGGCCGACTGCCGGTCCGGAAATTACATCCGGAACAAATCATTCAGGACAAGTACAAACCCACCTCTGGGGTTTCTATGATTGCTATGTCGACATAGAGAACCAGACCGTAGAGGCGGTTCCGAACCGCAGCATGATGTTTACAGCGAATGTTACCTGTTTTGTAAACAGCGATCCTGCGAACCTTGATTTTAATATCTACGGAACCCCAACATTTGGCACGACACACATTGATGTTGATCTCGATGTCAGCATCACACATCCGTTCCCCGGAATGACCGACTACAATGGCTATGACGTACGTGGAGTCTTCATTGGTAACGGTCACCAGACGATGATGCATGATTCTCCCAACGAGAAAGTTGCAGATCGGGACATTGACCAGATCCACGAGGATTTCGACCTGACACTGCATGAAGAATTATGTGGCAACAGTGACGGGTATACCAGATGGTTTAACCCTGTAGAGTTCAATGGGGGCATGGATGTCCTCAGCTACACGGTTGGGGCATTGGCGACCTCGGGTTATGTCGGCACCGCAACATTCAACTCTTACAAGTACTTTGCAGACGGGTTGGGAGCCTGTGATGACGCCCTTACTTTCCTCAAGGGTACGACGGATAACGGTGTATTCAAAGCCGGCTCAACCAACACCCGAAACTACTATCTCCGATTCCCGGTTCCGGATCCGGGAGTGGTGTTCCAGTATGCGGTTATAGCTTCCTGGATTGACGAGGCAACCCATCCCGCGAACGCGCCCGAGATTGTCGCGTGCAACGCGCTCGTGACTCCGGATCTGTGGTTCCTTGATGCAACACACTGGGGCGGAAACCTCAAATTCGATCTCGAGCTGTTCGGCTGGGATCAACAGCCCTCGACTATCTGCGTCGAGTCCAAAGACCTGTTCAACACAGTGCATTGCTATGATCCTGCAACGGTCGTCACAGGTGGAACGGCTCACACTTCAACGTATTACTTCGACATCCCGGTTGACTTCATCGAGAAACCCACCTGTAACGAATTCTGGGTAATCTGCGTGTATGAGGCATACGATTACTCCAATGAATTCGATGTGCAGAACGATTGCTGGGATGAGTACCTCACCGTGAAGCAGCGATATCATCTGCCGCCGTTCCCGGAAGTGCCATATTGCCCGGATGTTCTGGTAGATGGTTTCTGGCTTGATCCTCCAGGATGGCCGCCGCCACCGCCTCCTCCTC
>CBDUUJ010000001.1:0-38209 GCA_965370205.1 uncultured bacterium | reverse complement strand
ATTCGCTCTGGGTGTTATGCCCTATATTAACGCGAGCATTATCTTCAACCTGCTCGTCGTGATCATCCCCCAGCTTGAGGAACTTCAGAAAGAAGGGGAGGCTGGTCGGAGAGCCATCCAGCAGTACGTACGCTACTCCACGGTTTTTCTTGCCGCTTTCCAGGCCATCGGGCTTCTGACACTGTTCAGAAATTATGGAATCATCGCGGGAGACCTTCAGGGTTTTGCCTATTATTTCAATGTTGTGCTGATAGTCGCCACAATGACCGCCGGAACGTTCCTGCTCATGTGGATCGGCGAGCTTATCACCGAGCATGGGGTCGGCAACGGGGTCAGCCTTATCATTTTCGCGGGTATTATCTCGAGCATCCCGATGACCTTCACGCAGGACCTGTCTACAGCCGCGGTCAATGGCAGCGGTGAAGTAATCAAAACAGTTTTCCTGTTCTGCCTGCTCTCAGTGGGTATGATCTGGTGCATCACCTACATGCATCTTGCCGAGCGGCGGATACCCATCCACTATGCCAGAAGGCAGGTCGGCAGAAGATTTTACGAGAGTCACACGCATTACCTGCCGTTGAAGGTCAACATGGCGGGAGTTATCCCGATCATCTTCGCGATATCCGTCCTGATCATGCCCAGCACGATCGGCAACTTCTGCAGTATCAACTCGACGAACGCATTATCGCGCGGATTCGCCGTCTTCGGAAGCTGGTTCCCGAACAGCTGGCTTTACTTTTTAGCCTATGCGCTGTTAACGATAGTGTTCACATATTTCTATACCGCCGTCACTTTCAACCCGAAAGATATCGCTGAGAATCTGAAAAAGAACGGCGGATATATCCAGGGAGTTCGACCGGGTCCGAGGACCGAGGCGTTTATCAGCAGGATTCTGGAACGAACCACTTTCCTTGGAGCACTATACCTGGCGTCGGTGGCTGTTATTCCAAGCGTTCTGTATTTCTACTGGTTCAGTAATCTGTCAACGCTCAATCTGATCGGAGGGACGAGTATTCTGATCATGGTGGGTGTCGCGCTGGACACGGTGAGAGAGCTTGATGCGCGGCTGACGATGCTGAAATATGAAAGTTCGCTTGGATAATTGTGCTGATGGGGGTTGCGGATTGAGTTTATCGTAGTATAATTGATCGTTTGCGCAAGAAATGCCCGGTTAACGGGTTGAATAGAGAAAAATGACGGATTACGTGAAAAGACTGCTTCTGTTTGGACCTCCCGGAGCCGGCAAGGGTACGCAGGCTGCGCTGATCGCCGGGACGCTGGGAATTCCCCATGTGGATACCGGCAGCATCATCCGCGATAACATCAGGGATGAGACTCCTCTCGGGCTTGAGGCTGAAGCGTATGTCGAGAAGGGCGAGCTGGTTCCCAATGAGTTAATCATCAGGCTGATAGCGGACCGGCTGACGAAAGATGACGTTAAGGGCGGTTGGCTGCTGGACGGGTTCCCGCGATCGCTTGAGCAGGCGAGAGCGTTGAGCGGGATGGGTTCGAACGGCGGAGAAGTTGTCGAGAGAGTGGTATTTCTTGAGGTTCCTGAAGATATACTCCTTCAGAGGCTGACCACCCGCAGGATATGTTCATCCTGCAAGGCGGTCTACAACATTTTGACATTGAAGCCGAAGGTGGAGGGAGTATGCGACAAGTGCGGCGGCGAACTGATCCAGCGTGCGGATGACAACGAGGAATCGGTACGCAACAGGTTCAGGGTTTATCATGAGTCAACAGCGCCGATCGCCGATTACTATAAGGAAAAGGATCTCCTGGTGATAGTTGACGGCACCGGTGGAGTAGAGGCTGGAAAGCAGCGCGTTCTTGCGGCACTGGAAGCCTGAACGCGTAAGATAGAGAGAATATGCCTAAAGAAGACGCCATAGAAGTTGAGGGCGAAGTTATCGAGGCCCTGCCGAACGGGATGTTCAAGGTTCGGGTCAAGCTTGCCAAAGAAGAACATGACGTTCTGGCGCACATATCGGGAAAGATACGAATGAGTTTTATCCGAATAGCGCTGGGGGATCGTGTGAAGGTGGAGTTAAGCCCGTACGATCTCAAGAGAGGCCGAATTGTGTGGCGTATGAGATAGGCTGAAAAGGATCTGATAGCGATGAAAGTACGCGCGAGCGTTAAGAAAATATGCATCAAGTGCAAGATCATTAAGCGACACGGTCGCGTGATGGTTATCTGTGAGAACCCCCGCCATAAGCAGAGGCAGGGGTAAGAAGGAGCGAAGCCAAGTGCCTCGTATCGCAGGAATAGACATACCTAACCGCAAACGGGTCGAGATCGCGCTTACGTACATATACGGGATCGGGCTTACAAGTTCGCATAAAATACTTACTGTAGCCGGAGTCGATCCGGGCAAGCGGTCGCAGGACCTTACCGAGGAAGAAGCGGTGAAAATCCGCGAGGAGATAGACCAGAATTACATGGTGGAAGGAGATCTCCGACGTCAGACGGTTGAGAATATCAAGCGGAAGATGGAAATTGGCTGCTGGCAGGGTCTGAGACATCGTCGCGGACTTCCCGTGCGGGGTCAGAGAACCCGCACAAACGCAAGGATGCGAAAGGGAGCCAAGAGGACAGTGGCCGGCAAGCGCAAGGTGCCGGGACCGAAGGGATAAACAGGAATTGAAACATGGGTAAACGAAGATCGCCAAAAGGTGGAAAACGTCGCGCGAAGAGGCAGGTGCCTCATGGAGTCGCGCACATCAAGTCCACTTTTAACAACACGATAATTACGATATCTGATCTCGAAGGCAAGACGCTTGTCTGGTCATCGGGTGGCGCTAAGGGATTCAAGGGTTCGCGGAAATCGACCCCGTTCGCTGCGACGCAGGCGGCGAGGGATTGCGCGAGGACTGCCCAGGATATGGGCATGCGCCGCATCGATGTCTACACAAAGGGTCCGGGAAGCGGACGTGAAGCCGCGATCCGGGCGCTGATGTCGAGTGGTCTTGAACTTGGGATTGTAAAGGATGTTTCACCCGTTCCGCATAACGGGTGCCGACCTCGAAAGAGGCGTCGAGTTTGAATCAACAGAAGTGAGGAAGGATATTGTCTCGTTACACAGGACCGGTTTGTCGCCTTTGCCGACGTGAGAAAACTAAGCTCTTCCTGAAGGGAAGCAGGTGCTTCAGCCCGAAGTGCTCCATGGAGGAAGGACGCAATCCGCATCCTCCCGGAGGACAGCGTTTCGGACGCAGGCGCACCAGCTCCGATTACAACGGCCAGCTTCGGGAAAAGCAGAAAGCAAAGCGTATTTATGGCTTAAGTGAGCGGCAATTCAAGAACTATTACAAGAAAGCATCGCAGAAAAAAGGCGTCACCGGCGACCAGTTGATTGAGTTTCTGGAACGCCGCCTGGACAATGTGATCTACCGTATGGGATTTGCCGCGAGCCGTTCCCAGGCCAGACAGCTTGTATGTCACGGGCATTTTATGGTCAATGGACGTCCGGTAAATATCTCAAGCTTCATGCTCAGGGACGGCGATTTGATCGAGGTCAAGCCTCAGAAACGCAAGGCGGCTCCGTTCCAGGAGGTTGTCAACCTCAAGCCAGAAGACTGCACATATCCATGGATCGAGATGGATTTCAATAAGCTCAGGGGAACATTCAGTCATGCTCCCGAAAAAGGTCAGTTTGATCATCAGATACAAGTAAATTTGATTGTCGAGTTCTACTCCCGATAACGGGTACTGGAGGGACAGATCCTTTATGGCTAACATTACTGTAGTTGATAAAGAGTCAGATGAAGTCGTTGGGTTCGAGCGAGATCTGGAACTCATCGAGCGGCTCAACCAGGTACGCCCAATAATCACCACTGAGGAAAAAGAGGGCGAACTGAACATTGCAGAGTTTACTATCACGCCTCTGGCACGGGGTTATGGGACGACGCTTGGCAATGCGATCCGGCGGGTGCTTATCTCGTCGATCACAGGCAGTGCTGTGAGCTATATTAAATTTGAACAGACGCTGCATGAATACTCGTCGATACCCGGAGTGCAGGAGGATGGTATCGAGCTTCTCATGAACCTCAAGGCTCTGGCCGTCCATCTCAAAGGATCGGACAACTATGCCATTCTCACGCTTGAGGCTCAGGGTGTGGGAGATGTGAAGGCGAAGGATATCAAGCCTAACCCCGATGTCGAGATCCTTGATCCGGAGCAGATCATCGCCACTCTTAACGATGATAAAGCCTCCCTCAGGATTGAGATCGGGGTCGCCAGGGGAGTCGGTTATATCCCGAGCGAAAGACACCAGGTGTCCCAGTTGAACCCGAAATGGAGCGATATTTCCAGACCGCCACTCGGGGTAATCCTGATGGACAGCAAATACTCTCCGGTGCTTGCATGCAATTACCGGGTCACGAATACCCGTGTCGGTCAGGACACCGAGCTGGATAAGCTGATCGTTGAAGTAAAGACCAACGGGTCAATAACTCCCAGGGATGCTCTCAAGGAAGCTGCGAATATCCTGACTAATTATTATAACCTGTTTGCGCGATTTCCCGAGGATGCGGAGAGCTATGAATTCGCACTGGAAACGCCCGCGCAGGCCGAGGGAGTTCTTGCGCAGTCGGTCGATATCCTGGATCTTCCCATCCGTCCGGCGAACTGCCTTCACAAGATGGGGGTCACCACGATTGGAGAGCTGATCCAGACCCCGGAGAGCGATCTTCTGAAAATCAGGAACTTTGGCGAGAAATCATTGAGAGAGATAAGGGAAAAGCTGGAACCGATGGGTCTTGAACTTCCAACGGGATCAACGCGAAGGCGTCGAAGTTCCAGACAACAGGAAAAAAAATAATTGGCCCGCCGAAGAAGCGGTGCCGTGTTAAACGATGAGACATTTACACGGACATAAGAAAATAGGCCGTCCGACGGATCAGCGTCTGGCGCTTCTGAAAAACCTGGCGAAAAGCCTGATCGAGCACGGTGAAATAATGACGTCGCGCGCGAAGGCTAAAGCGCTCGCCCGGTATATGCAGAAACTTGTCACATGGGCGCGCAAGGGCGATGTAGCCAGCCTCAGGCAGCTTCGTAAAGTTATCAGCGATCGGAACCTGATCAAAAAACTTACGCACGAAATTGTGCCGAAGCTGATGAGTGAAGGCGGCGGCGAGGTCAGCGTGTTCAACGCCGGCAAACGTCGCGGCGACGGCGCTGAGCTTGCGGTAATTACTTTTAACCTTGAGGAGTAACCCTCCATGAACGGCGGGTTATCTGATACGGGCGGGAATGTGAACCTTGAAATCATGAACCGACCATTGCTCCGGGCTTTCCGGATCACGCTGGCCTACGATGGCAGCGGGTTCGCGGGAAGTCAGTTGCAGAAAAATGATCGCACGGTTGTTTCTGTTGTAAACCGGGTTCTGACCAGGGTACTGGCCCATCCTGTAAGGGTGAAGGTAGCGAGCCGAACAGACGCGGGAGTTCACGCGACCGGACAGGTGATATCGTTCCGGACGAGCGCTCCGAGATCGACCGATGAGATTTACCGGGCGTTAAACGGGCTTCTTCCCGGCGATGTCCGCGCGACAGAGGTCCGGGAGGTGGATTTCGGTTTCCACGCGAGGTATTCCTCGGTTGGAAAAGGCTATCTCTATCGGATTCTGAGAGCGAAGGAGCTTCCGCCGATGTCCAGGCATTATGTCCTGTTCATCGAGGAGCACAAGCCGTTCGATCTCGATGCCGTCAGGAATGCGGCGGCGGAATTAGAGGGCGAGCATGACTTTCGGAGTTTCTCACCGAGGCTTGAAGAGGGCGAGAATCCGGTGAAGACAATCCGTCGGGTCAAGGTGATCGAAGACGAACCGCTGATCGAGATCAGGTTTACTGGATCGGGGTTCCTCTACCAGATGATTAGACGGATGACGGGATTGCTGATCGCT
The DNA here is from genome assembly GCA_965370205.1 of uncultured bacterium. Classification (GTDB taxonomy): domain Bacteria; phylum JAJVIF01; class JAJVIF01; order JAPKYR01; family JAPKYR01; genus CBDUUJ01. The sequence goes on along the minus strand of CBDUUJ010000001.1, from coordinate 32,300 downwards.
ATCGCCCAGGGACGGGAGAACGAAGGCGCGGCTGGAAAAGCGCTTGCGAATCCGGAGAAAGGGAGCATCAGATATAACGCGTCGCCGAAGGGACTTTTTCTGGAGAGGGTTCTTTACTCGGACAAGGAGATGCTTGAGGCGGCGGGAGATACGGTTGGTTCATGAGAAAGAAAGGGAAATATATTTTAAAAATGCGAGCCGGATGATGTTCCCGCTCGTGGTGATGGAAGATAATGGTTAAGACTTATACACCGAATAAAACGACTGTCGAGCGCCGGTGGTACATACTGGACATTGACGGGCTTGTGCTGGGTCGCGCCGCGAGCGCGATCGCGATGGTGCTATTGGGCAAGCACAAGGCCGATTTCGCGCCGCATGTCGATAACGGCGATTTCGTGATCGTCATCAACGCGTCAAAGGTCAGGGTCACCGGAAAGAAAGGGACCGACAAGCTGTACTGGCGTCACTCCGGGTATCCTGGATCGATACGAAGCCGCACCTTCGAGGAAATGATGAAACGCGACCCGAGACGGGTTATAGAGCTGGCGGTCAAGAACATGCTCCCGAAAAACCGTCTCGGCAGGGCTATTTTGAAGAAACTCAAGGTCTACTCAGACAAGGGTCCGACGCATAAGTTCGCCGCGCAGCAACCCGAGGAGTTTCCGGCTTACATCCTTGAGAGCAAGGTGCGAGGAGAGAAGAAATAATGGCAGATGTAACCTACGTATGGGGAACCGGAAAGCGCAAATGCGCGATTGCCCGTGTCCGAATCGCAAGAGGCGAAGGCAAGATCCTTGTGAATGGCGTGGAGGCGAAGAATTATTTCCCGCGCAAGAAGCATATGGACGATATCCTGCTGCCGTTCGAAGTCATCGGACGACAGGATGATTTCAATGTTATCGCGATGATTCACGGCGGGGGTGTCGCGGGTCATGCCGACGCGCTCAAGCTGGGGATATCGAGAGCACTTGTGGAGTTCGACGCTACATTCCGCCAGCAGTTGAAGGAGTCGGGCTGTCTGACCAGGAACGCAAAGGTCAAGGAGCGCAAGAAGTACGGCCAGAAGAAAGCCCGCAAGAAGTTCCAGTTCAGCAAGAGATAAATATCAAAAACGAATTGCTTTAAAATATCATGAAAATGAGCCACCCTGTCGGGGCGGCTTTTTTTATTATGTTTTTAAATAAGCGCATATAAAAATAATTTGATAAAATTTGATTAATGCTGGAAAATTCATCAAAAAAGTGCTATTTTCAGATTGATCAATATCAGGAAGAGGAAGCGGGGATTAACTCTTTAATTTGATGTGGTAACAGATTTAGATTTGGCGACTCTATTCAGGTTGTTGCGGTTTTTTGTCGGTGCCGAGGCTGAGGTTTCCATTGCGATGAACAGTGTGGCTCCAATTTGAGCGGTGATTGTGTCCGCAAGGGTGGCAATGCCGTATTCCAGTAATGGAGGAGGATGATGAGTGATGTTTATACCGGCGCACTGGCGGAACGAAATGGAGAACGGGCGGTCGGAGCGTATGTATGAGTTGCGCTACAGGCTTCACAAGTTAATGAACAAACCGGTGGGAGGAGACGGTCACGTCGAGAAAAAACCCGAACAGGCAGAAAAGGAAAAGGATTGCGCGCATTCAGAAGAACTTGAGTGGGCGATGGGTCTGGTCGGTCCGACGGATGGATCAGGCTGAGAAAAATCATGTAAATTGATATCTCGGTGCAGGATGAGGAGATATGGGAGAACCTGCGGGAAGATGTCCGAGGAGCAAGGGGAGGGAAAAATATTGACAAACCCCCTGGAGCCATCCGGGGGGATATTTTTTATTCTATGGGCTGATATCCCGGGTTAATCAGCCAGTTCCCGTCATTGTCCTGACTGATTGTAAATATTGAATTCCTTAAAGCAATGACAAATCCATCGGGTAATTCATCGATTTTAACCTCGACCGGATCGATATCATCCCAGGGCATTAGTATTGTAAGAACCCATTTGAAGCCATCACCGGATTTATTATCTATCTTCAGTACTGATAAATCAGTGAGTGAATCGGATAATTCCTCAATTCCGTATAACACATCGCTATCCGGCTGGTACCCAAGGAATCCGAGATTGCTGTTTTTCCCCTCAAGAGCAACTCCATCATAGGGAACGGTTTCAACGAGGAGTTCCGCACGTCCCTGCTCAGCGATTGAGTCGACAAATGTGTACTCAGGCCCTTCACGGTCGACGATATTCGTCCGGGGTGTTATGAATTGTATGTGACCGGGAGTGTCCGTTTCATCGAGAATAAATAACGCTCCATCCTCTCTGAACAGATACGGTTTTATCCAGCATATGTGCCGATGCCATCTGCCAACGTCCTCGGAGGGATACGCGCCGTCAAGATTTAGCGTGAACTGAGTATTGACGATATTGTCAAGCCAGTTTTCGATCTTCGCGTCGGTCTGACGATACTGCGCGTTTTCTGAATACATCGTGAAGTCATCCCAGAAACACGCGTTGTTATCTGTTCCCGGGATGAAAACGCTGTGTCCGAGCGGACCGGCGATGTAATTATTAACAGAGGGATTTTTCCGTTCGTTGAAATTGCCTCTGCCGGGGTCAGTGATGAATGTTTCGCCATCAAAAGCCAGGATGAACGTGCCCTGATCGACGTGATTGTGATCCCAGCCGCCGTAACCCGCCTTTGTCGCGAAGAAAAAGCATTTCGGATCGGTCCAGTTTTCGCGGAGGATCGCCCATTCGATTCCCGGGAAATAGAGACACGGTTCGGGTTCATCGAAACTGGTGAGCGGAAGCGATGGGTCGAACTGGAGAATTGCCTGGATCAGGAGCGCGTCGAGGGGTACGAGCGGGTAATCGGGATTCGGGAGGTATCGATCGATATGGTCACCCAGAAACGGTGAATCGAAAAAAGCTTTTGCCCGGAAGACGTATCCCCATGACGCGATCGGGTCCTTGATATTGTCGCCGAAATTTATCTGCTCGATCCCGGACGGCAGAATTCCAGCGAGCGCGAATCGTACGCTTGTCTCGTACCAATCCTCCTCAAGGCGGTTCGGACCGTTGTTGACTCTGAGCGAATTCAGAAAGAGGAGAGCGTGCTGTCCCCAGCAGAAATCGAGATAGGTAAGCCCCTCTATCCATCCGCCGTCCTTTTCAAGAAGATCGATTGACGGTTGCAATCCGCTGTATGAATATGCGAGAGCCTCATTCCATCGGGGATACGCGTCGCCAAGACACAACGCGAGCAGTCCGGCGGCTGAATGCTGCGCGACGTAATAATTCGAGTGTGGCGCGTCATGCCAGAACGGCGGCGCGGGTTTTCCCTGCAGATGCCACAGAAGCCCGTCGAGGACTTCGGACAGGTTTTCCTCAATTCCCGCTCTTTCTTTCTCTGTGAATTGATCGTAGAGAAGGTCGTATGCAAGGCCGAGGGCATAGGCGAGTTCAATTTTATAAAAATTCGCGCTCTCCGGTTTCCTTTGCCACCGGGGGAAGCTGCAGTGATTGAAAACCATATCGCGGGCGGCGTCGAGGTAACGGTCCTCGGCTGAAATTCTCCATGCGAGCGCGAAATATCCGGGATAGATGGTGTCGCCCTGGAGCGGGTCGATGAGGTATTCATCGTAGAATTGGTCGGCTTTCGCCATGATCCGTTTGTACTCGGGAGAATCGGGGGCTGAAGCCAGATTTTCGATAGCCGGATTTGTCGCGATGAGACGCGGGTGATTTTCCAGTGAGACATCGACGATCGGGGATGGAGGTATTGTCACGACGCCGGGGGGAGACCATGTCGTGGTCCATCGTATGAGGAGAGCGATAAGGCAGCTTACCACGGCGACAACGATAATCGCGCCGAGCAGAACACGTAGCCATCGGTAGCGAAGGATGTCAATATCGTCCGGCATGGGTATATTATAGCGCAGATGATGACGGGGACGTCATCAAGCCGGGCGACCGGAGATCGCCCCTCCTTTTTTTTTTGGAAAATACAGTGGTATAATTAATTTAACCTGGATTAAGGAGAGTTCCTTATGCCCCGAGCAATTTATTTATCAGCATTCGTGGTTTTGATAATCCTGCTGGTTCTTCCGGGATGTCAGGATGCTCCAACCGTTCCCGATTCAAGCGCAGATTCTAACTCTTCCGCTGTGACATCCGGTGATGCCGGGCAATCGCATCAGTGTTTTGGATACTACACGCTGATTATCAATACCGACGCGATGGAAGTTGATGCGACTCCTCTCAGGTCATCAGAATGGCATTTTAATCTGACCGGGATACTGAACACGACGATGGGAGTTTCCGCAGCAGGGGTTCCGTCGGAACATGATCCTGCGAACGGACTATTCGTTTTCGATATCACCCTCTCGCATCCGTTCGAAACATCGCCGCAGCTTGCCGGATTCGATGTAAAGGGAATTCTTGTCACGCCGGGAACGTATGCGGTCGGATCGCTTATTTTTTCGGGCGCTGATGAGACCCGTCTTGAAAACGCCGATGGATATACAAGGTGGTGGAATCCGACCGAATTTACATCACCCGGAATGCTCGGATATGAGGATGGGATTCTCGCGTCCGCGCCGGGAAGTTCGCTGACTGCGACTGTGAATCCATACAAATATTTCGCGGACATCCTCTACCCAATAAGCAGTCTCGGAGCTGTCTGTTATGAACCGCTCGACAGCGATCAGGGACGAGGCGTTTTCACAGCGGGAAGCAATAACACCCGTCGATACGAGATTCGATTTCCGATGGATCCAGGTCCGCAGATCGTGTATGGATATGCAATAGATTGTTCCTGGAATCCGCCTTCGCCAAATCCTCCCACTGAAGTTCCGGATGATTTTCCGATGAACGCAAATCAGCCAGAGGCGTACCGCATAGGGATAAAAACAACTGCGAACACTCTCTACTACGACAGTGAGTCGGGAATCGGCGGAGGTGTTCTGAGGCTTGAGGCCGGCATTTTCGACTGGCAGGGTCAGGCTGCTGGAAATATACCCCCGGAATTAAGCACTGTACGGTTCGTTGCTCCTGACCTGATGTCGAGCGGCGTCGATGGAATTCTGCATGAACAGACGCCCGAAAAAGCGGTTTACACGGTCGATCTGACCGGCGTAGCCGTTCCAACCGAGGCGGGAGGAACGCTCGTTGTCTGCCGGGTGGCGTCATCGGACGGATCGACATACAAGCAAACTGCGATGCCTGCTCCTGATGATTCCCTGTCGGCCTATAATGTGATCGCTCTCGATATCCCCGATCCAGAATGTACTGCGGATACAAACAATCAGTTCAACGAGGCGTTTGATCTTGATCTCAATGAACCGACGATTGATCAGATGTGCGCGCCGGATGATTACAAGGATTTCTTCGAGTTCGATATCCCGTGGGGTAATCTGGTTGCGGGTGAAATGACCCTTTACTGCGATGCCGAGCCGACGGATTTCGGTCTTTACGATGATTCCGAAGCCCTGATCTCGGAGGTCGCGGTAAGTGGCGGCGTCGCATCGATTGATTTCGGGGCGCTGGGTATCATGCTGGGACACTTTTATCTTCGCGTGCTGACTCAAACATCAGGTCATGCGTTTATTTATATGATTGAGCCAAATATCGAGCTGGAGGATGTAACCCCGTTGGACCCCGTGAATGTCACCCCTGACGGTCTCTGCTTTAATCCAACCTGGGTAACAGCGTACGGTCAGTTGGCATTTGCATCAGGGAAGAATGGACTCTGGGTGTATGACTATGGCGCAGACAAGTTCGATCCTCCACTCCTGAGCCATGTGGAAATAAATATCGGCCAGAAACCAGCCCTTGTTCATCCCTATATTTATTTGGTGGATTCGTTTAGTACTCTAAATATCAGTATGATCGACATGACCGACCCCTCCAATCCTGTTCTACATAAGGATATTATGCTGGCAGGTGGGGCTGTAAATTGTCTCCAGGCGGAACCCGATTACCTCTACCTCGGTCTGGAAACCTCGAATATCGATATATATGATATTGCCACCGATCCCACCGCCCCGGTATTAGTGGCAACTATCCCGCACTACAAGCCACCGCAGGAAATGGAGCTGCTATATAATGCATACGGCCCCGATTACTGGCTTGTCGTCTCAGAGAACTATTTAATGGTAAATTTTTATAATGTGACCGATAAATCAGCCATTCCTGCCCCTGGGATTATTTCATATCTGTCCGGCACTTCAATACGAGACATCACAACAATCGATAATTACTGTTTTCATGTAATGTACGATTCGGGTGCCAACAATTACTTCGTTTCGACATACATAGATGCAAACGGTTTGGTCTCCAAAGACAGTGATTCTCTCGTCTACTCGCCCAATCTTGTTGATGTCGAGGGGGATTTCGGGTTCGTGGCAAACGATCTGCATATCATGAAGATGGATATCAGTAATCCGAACGACCCGGTCCATGTCGCGAATTACACACTCGACGATGCCAAAATGCTCGACATGGACATTGAGGGTCAGTATGCCTGGTATGCCCTTGGCGAAGCCGGTTTGAGAATGATCGGTTTTCCCGGACTCAACGATTTCGGACGCACAATCGGCCTGGGGGACCCATCGGAACTCGCTATCGACGGTGACTACATGTTCGCGACTGAATCCGCTGATCCTTATTACGCAATTAAGAGTGTGGATATCTCGGACCCTGCAAATGCATTTATCGCCGATGAGTTGATCCTCGGCTATTGGCCAAGCCGCATTGAAGTCAATGGCGACAAATTGATAGCCGCTGTTAACGGGCAATATTTTATGACGGTAGATTCCTCCGACCCGTCCCTGCTTGTGGGAATGGATGTATATGACACCGCGAAGTGGGTTTTAAGCATTGGCCTGACAGATACCGCGCTTTATATCGGGCACTTAGATTGGACTTTTGGCGTGTGGGATATATCGAACTGGTCACTCCCGTCATATGTTAAATCAATTGCTGTAACAGAACTGGCAAAACAATTTCTCTTCAAGGATAACATCATGTACGCAAGGTCCGGAGGAGATATCCTTGTCTATTCAATCAATAACCCTCTCGATCCAAATTATATTGACACATATACCGCATTGGCTTCAGTTACGAATATGACGATTGACGGTGATTACCTTTACATGGCGACTGAGGACACGCTGGAGATTGCTGATATTTCAAATCCGCAGACACCCACGTTCGTGGCATCCGAGCCGCATCCGGATGCTCCCCACGGCCAATATATCGCGGTTGAGAACCAGTTCGCCATTCTGCAGCCTTATTGGACAACCCCACCTGCCGTCATGCGCGTCTGGCCCCTGGATGACCCGACCGTTATCGGGCCTCTTTACGGATCGGAATACGCAGTGAAGCCTAACCAGGTACTGATTCACGACGGCTATTATTACGAGCTTGATCCTGATTTTATTGTTCGTATCTGGGACTTGTACTGATTTATCAGATCGAAAACCGGAGGATAACCTCATGAATAGGATAATCCAATCGCTGTTATTTGCAGGTCTTTTCCTGTCCTTTATTGCAGTTGGCTGTCAGAGCAACCCGACAAGCCCTGCAGCAGTTGACCCCGAGGATGTCATTGTTCATCAGTCGGCAGCCCAGGCATCAACCCACAATTGCCTTGGATACTACATGCTGACTGTTGACATGGAAAACCTTGAGCTTGAGATGCTTCCGCTTCGATCATCAGAATGGCATTTCAACCTGACGGGGGTTCTCAACGGCACGATGGGAGTTTCAGCCGCAGGGGTTCCGTCGGAACATGATCCCGCGAACGGATTGTTCGTTTTCGATATCACGCTTGCGCATCCATTCGATACATCGCCGCAGCTTGCGGGATTCGATGTCAAGGGTGTTTTAATAACTCCGGGTTCTCTCGTGCTCGGAGCGAACGTTTTTGCCGATGTGGATGATGTGCGGCTTGAAAACGCGGATGGTTACACGCGCTGGTGGAATCCGACGGAGTTTACATCACCCGGGATGCTCGGTTACACGGAAGGAATTCTCGCGTCCGCGCCGGGAGGATTGCTTGCGGCGACTGTAAATCCATACAAATATTTCGCGGATATCCTCTACCCAATAAGCAGTCTCGGTGCAGTATGCTACGAACCGCTTGACAGCGATCAGGGCAGAGGGGTTTTTACGGCGGGGGAGAGTAACACCCGACGGTACGAGATCAGGTTCCCGATGCCGGGTCCGGTCGTTAAGTATGGATACGCAATCGACTGCTCATGGAATCCGCCAGTTCCGAATCCACCCGCTGAAGTTCCCGATGATTTTCCGATTAATGCGAACCAGCCGGAGGCGTACCGGGTTGCATTGTATACCACCGCGGACTCGCTTTATTACGACAGTAACGCGGGAGTCGGCGGGGGTGTTTTAAGGCTTGAGATCGCCGTCTTTGACTGGCAGGGTCAGGCCGTTGGAAATATTCCTCCGGAAATAAATGCGGTGAGGATATATGCACCCGATTTAATGACAGGCGGCGTTGACGCGATTCTCCAGAGTCATACAACGGAAAAGGTGGTCTATTCAATCGATCTGACCGGTACGGCGATACCATCCGAGCCGGGTGACACACTGATAATCTGCCGGGTGGGGTCATCGGATGGATCGACATACCAGCAGACCGCAATGCCCGCTCCGGATGCTCCATTATCCGCCTATCAGGTTCTTGAGCTTGAAGTACCCGATGTGGTCTGCGCTCCGGATGGCAATAACGATTTTGCGGAAGCGGAACCGATCTCCATTGGGGAATCGATAACCAGCCAGGTTTGCGTTCCCGATGACGTTGCCGATTTTTACACCTTCAATTTCGATCCCGGCGAGCAGCCCATCGGCGAGATCAGGCTTTACTGCGATGTTGAATCGTGCAAGCTGGGATTGTATGACGAGTTCCATAAATTAATAACTGAAGGCTCCACTTGTGGTGGTACCGGGATTTTTAATCTGGACAACTACACGTTTATGCCAACGAGTAACTATATAAAAGTAAGTACGACATGCGTCGATCAGGTTGTTCCGTATTTTCTTGAGCTGGATGCCGGGCTTGTGGATGTCATGCCGGATGTGCCGTCGACCGAAGTGACCCCGGACTGGTTGTACTGCAATCCTGAGAAGGTCTGGAACGCGCACTCATACTGGATTCTCACGGGTCCTGACGGCTGCTGGGTTTATAAAAAGAATTTTTCGAATGATTTCGATTTTATCTTCCATGAGGATTGGAATATTGGTCCCGATGCGTGCTATTACAATCCGAAATTTTTCTATATCGAAAATACCGGTTCGGTTTACGGAAAGGTTAACTATATCGATTTCAGCGATCCGGAGAATCCGGTGCACTACGATAATGTGATTGATGCGCCTGTGGCGCTTCATGGAATCTGCACGAACGGCACACACCTTTTTGTTGGAAAACCAAATTTTATCACCACGCCGATCAACATCTATTCAATTACCGACCCGACTCACCCAGTCATGATCACGACCATCCCCAACACGGACAATTCTGAGATGCTGAAACTTATGAATCCCCACGGTCCGAATAAAAAACTGATCACCTACGAAAATGACATCCGCGTCTTCGATATTGACGACCTTGAAAATATTACCGCCGACGGTAATTTCATTCCCGGTTCGGGGATTATAACCGACATGTACATTGATTTTTATACGATTTACTACACACATTTCAATACCGCAACCGACCAGGGATCTCTGCATGTACTTGAGCATAATACAGTGATTCCGAATGATCTCGCGGAGGTTGGATGGATAAACCTGCCCGGTGAAGCGGAGAGCATATACAGTTGGTCGCCGAATGTTTTTATCGCAGACGGCATGGATGGGCTTACGATCTGCAATGTTGACGATCCCGCGAATATCGAGATAGAGTCCACGACTCCTCTTGTCTCAAACTGTGTACATCTCGGAGTGTATGGCGACATGGTCTGCGCGATCCCCGAGGGTGCGGGTATGCAGGCGTTCGATGTGGACCCTCCGGATAATCCGGTCCTTCTCGCGACGATTCCGGTTGTGAATGCACCGCGTATGGCTGTAATGCAGGATGATCACCTGTTTGTGGGTGAGCGTGCGGGATATCACTATGCGGTGAAGAGTGTTGATATTTCCGATCCGCCGAATGCCGAGGTTGTTGATATATACAATCTGACCGACTATCCCAGAGTCATGGCGGTGGGAGGGAACAAGCTGGCGGTGTGCTCATCGTATCAGTGCTACCTGTTGAACGTAACTGATCCGGAATCCATCAGTTGGTATGACACATTCAGTCTTAATTTTAATCCTACCGCTGCGGAGATTATTGGAAATAATGTTCTGTACATCACAATTTCTTCACAGAATCTTCTTGTCTATGATATTTCGTCCCCGTATTCGCCGAGCCTGGAGGGTTCGCCGGTGGTTTCAGCAGAGGTGAACGATATCGAGATCGGCGACGGTTACATGTATCTCGCGACGGCGAACGGTGTTGATGTCTGGGATATAAGCAGTCCACTTGCGCCTGTGTTCGAGACGCATTACAGCACAAGCGCCGAGTTGATGGAACTGGCAGTGCAGAGGAATTATCTTAACATGGTCACACCAACTACATATGAGATCGCGCAGATAAGCGATCCGTCATCGCCTGTATATTCAGGTGATTTGCAGATCGATCCGTTGCTTGAACTGACTGAAATCGATGTTGCGGGGCAGTTCGCGTATGTGCAGGGCGCAACCTCGGGAGCCTACGCGTGCTGGGTATGGCCTCCGAACAATCCGACAGTTCATGGCGTACTGTATGACCAGAATTTCCTTTCCTTCTTTGGTTTGAGCACGGAATTAATTGTGGATGATGGTTTTATTTACGGCATGACCCAGTATGACGGCATGCGGATTCACGAGCTTTACTGACAAATTCCGGTTAGATGGTATAATTAATTCACATTAAATTGTGGAGGTTTTCTCATGCAGAGATATTTTTATTCGTCAGCGTTTATGATTTTCATTGCGCTGTTGTTCCTGATCGGATGCCGGAGCGGACCGGCTCTTCCCGATGCCGGCATCGAGTCCGGACCATCCACGATGTTTTCCGGTGATGCCGGGCAGTCGCATCAATGCCTGGGCTACTACATGCTGGCTGTTGACAGCAGGACTTACGAAATTGACGTGCTCCCGCTCAGAACCGGCGAGTGGCATTTCAACCTGACTGGGATATTAAACACGACCATGGGAGTGTCGGCAGCCGGGGTACCATCGGAGCATGATCCAGCGAACGGATTGTTTGTTTTCGATATCACGCTTGCGCATCCGTTCGATACATCGCCGCAGCTTGCGGGATTCGACGTGAAGGGAATTCTTGTCACGCCGGGAACATACGCGGTCGGATCGCTTGTTTATGCTGGTGCGGATGAGACGAGGCTCGAAAACGCCGACGGTTACTCGCGCTGGTGGAACCCGACCGAATTCACATCACCGGGAATGCTTGGATATGAGAATGGAATTCTCGCGTCTGCGCCGGGTAGTTTACTCACTGCGACAGTGAATCCATATAAATATTTCGCGGACATCCTCTACCCGACAAGCAGTCTTGGTTCGGTGTGCTATGAGCCGCTCGACAGCGATCAGGGTCGTGGCGTTTTTACAGCGGGAAGCAGCAACACCCGTCGATACGAGATCAGATTCCCGATGGACCCGGGTCCGCAGATTGTGTATGGATATGCGATAGATTGCGCGTGGAATCCACCAAGCCCGAATCCGCCGGGGGAGGTTCCGGATGATTTTCCTATGAACGCAAATCAGCCGGAAGCGTACCGGATTGGTTTGAAGACGACAGCAAATACTCTCTATTACGACAGCGAGTCGGGAATCGGCGGTGGAGTTTTAAGGCTTGAGATCGGCGTTTTCGACTGGCAGGGACAGGCTGCGGGAAATATCGTACCGGAAATCGACGCGGTACGGATCGTGGCTCCGGACCTTATGCCGAGCGGTATTGACGGGGTTCTGCATGAACAGACACCCGAAAAAGCTGTTTACACAGTCGATCTTACGGGCACGGCAATTCCATCGGAGGCTGGAGGAACGCTCGTTATCTGCCGGGTGGCGTCATCGGACGGATCGACATACCAGCAGGCTGGTGCTCCCGCTCCGGACACGCAGATTTCCGCGTTCCATGTTATCACTCTCGATATTTTCGATCCTGATTGTGCTGCGGATGATAACAATGATTATTCACAGGCAGTTGAACTGAATATCGGGGATTTCGTTGCCGACGAGGTGTGTATACCGGATGATATGAAGGACTTTTATTTCTTTAACATTGATCCGGATTATGAAGCCGTCGGCACAATTTATCTTTACAGTGACGCTGGTCCGGCTTCAATGAAGTTGTATGATGAATCGGAGGATATCATTACAGGCGCGAGTACATCCGGCAATATCGCGGAGCTTTCTTTCGATAAACTTGACCTGATGCCCGGATTGTATTACCTGCAGGTCTACCCGGATGTTTCACCTGGTGTGCGACCGTATTTTCTCGAACTCGACGCGGAGCTTATTGATGTAACCCCATTAAACCCTCTGGATGTGACACCTTCCGACCTTTATGTCAATCCAAATAAAGTCTGGATCCACAATAATATGGCTTTTCTGGTCGGCAAGGGTACATGGGTATACGATGTCAGCGATCCGGGTAACCCGGTTCAATTGTCACACGACCTTGATATCCGCATGAATACAAAAGCGTGTTTCAAATACCCTTACTGCTACATGGTTAAATATGCAGGTAACTGGGAGGATCGGATCGACCTGATTGATTTCAGCGATCCGTATGCACCGGTCCTGCATGAGGATGTTCTTCACTACCCAACTCAGATTTCCGGAATATGCATCAATTCAACTCATTTGTATGTCACTACAAAAGTCAATCCCACATCCGAAGCCATTATTTATGATTATGCTTCAGACCCCCTTAATCCTGCCGTAGTTGACAGTTTCAATGTTCCGTATGAGGCAAGGCTCCTTGATCTGCTTGATCCCGAAGGGTCCGGCACGCATCTTGTCATCGGCACATGGGATGATATACTCACTTACGATGTCGAAGTTCCGTCTTCCGTAACACAGACCGGCACGTACACATTTCCCTTAGGACCGCCACGGGATATCGCGACCTGGGATGACTACATATATGTCGCACATGATGTTTCCGGCGGGGGTGAGGGATGGCTGTACGTATTAAGGCAGACGCTTGTCCCGGATATCGTAGAGGAAAGCACTCTGGATACACCGGGTTTTGCAAGCAATATTACAATCGCATGGCCGTATGTATACATGGGTGATGGAGATGCCGGCCTGACCACTGTGAACGTGGCCGATCCTGCCTTACCGGTTCATGAAAGCTCTATCCCGCTTGTATCTGTCGGCACACATCTGGCCGAGGATAACGATGTGGTTTACATCATTCCAATGGGCGCAGGCCTTCAGGCTGTGGATGTATCCGATCCCGCTGCCCCGAACACCCTCTCACGACTGCAGGTAGTGAACAGGCCCGGCTCCATGGTTGTCAAGGATGGCTATCTCATTGTCACTGAATCCGGGATGTACCATAAAGGTTTTAAAACAGTTGATATCTCTGATCCGCCAAATGCAAGCGTTGTCGCAGAACACTTCCTCACTGAGCAACCCACTTACCTGGTCCTGGACGGGAATAACCTTATCGCAAGATTCAATATGCTCTGGGGGCTTTACGACGCTACGGATCCACTAAATATCACACATCACATATCCGTACCAGTCTCAAATCATATCTGGTCCATGGCTGTTCGGGGGGATGCATTTTATGTTGCCCTGGAACCGGTGGGAGGTCCGGAGATTCAGATTTTTGATATAAGCGTCCCGGCGGCCCCAACTTACGAAAATGCTATCAGCCTGACGAATAATGTTTGCGATATATCTTTTAAAGAAAACTACATGTACCTTAATAATAATCTTGAAATACTGGTGTATTCGCTAACAGATCCGTTTAACCCGGTCTTTGAGGGTAATTACCTGATCACCTATGTTCATGGAATGGATATCAGGGGAGATTACCTGCACATGGCCACAGAAACGGACGTTGAAATAGTGGATATCAGTATTCCAGGCTCCCCCGTTTTTGCCGGCTCAACTACACTGCCGGTCACGTATATCAATTCCATTATCGTCGGCGGTCAGTTCGTATATGCGGTAACTATGAACGATGGGATATACACTTGCCGGGTCTGGCCTCCCGACAGCCCATCGCCGTTTGGACCGGTTACCACAGACGACTACGGCGGGACGTTCCTGCTTACTCATGAGGGCTTTCTATATAATGCGTCTGAGTTTGCCGGCATTCGGATTTTTGATTTGTACTGATTTCGACCATTGCCAGCTAAAGAGGCATGTCTGAACATAAGGGTCTTTATCCCGAATCAAGGAGTGTCATCCCATGCACCGATTCTTTTCACCATTTGCGTACGCGTTTATGATTTTTATCCTGTTCATAATCCTGACCGGGTGTCAGCGAAGTCCGATCCTTCCCGGTCCGGGGGATGATCCGGGATTATCTGCATCATCACAGACTGCCGCATGTTCCCATCAATGCCTCGGGTATTATCTTATTGAGGTGGATTCCAAGAGTTACGGGATTGAAGTGCATCCATTACGGTCGGCGGAATGGCATTTCAATCTGGCAGGGATAATGAACACGACCATGGGAGTCTCGGCGGCCGGGGTGCCATCCGAGCATGATCCCGCGAACGGCTTATTCGTTTTCGATATCACGCTTGCGCATCCGTTCGGAACATCGCCGCAGTTTACCGGGTTCGACGTGAAGGGAATTCTTGTCACACCGGGAACATACGCGGTCGGATCGCTTGTTTATGCTGGTGCGGATGAAACCCGTCTCGAAAACGCCGATGGTTACTCGCGCTGGTGGAACCCGACCGAGTTCAGTTCGCCTGGAATGCTCGGATATGAGGATGGAATTCTCGCATCCGCTCCGGGAAGCGAACTTACAGCGACCATAAATCCGTACAAGCTGTTCGCGGATATTCTATATCCGACGAGCAATCTTGGATCGGTCTGTTATGAACCACTGGACAGCGATCAGGGGAGAGCGGTTTTCACTGCGGGAAGCAGCAATACCCGTCGGTATGAGATCAGATTCCCGATGGACCCCGGTCCGCAGATCGTTTACGGATATGCGATTGACTGCGCGTGGAATCCGCCGAGTCCGAATCCACCGGGGGAGGTTCCGGATGATTTTCCGATGAACGCGAACCAGCCGGAGGCATATCGGATTGCGTTGAAGACGACCGCGAATACGCTTTACTACGACAGCGAATCGGGTATCGGCGGCGGAGTGCTGAGATTGCAGATGAATGTGCATGACTGGCAGGGTCAGGCCGTGGGAAATATTGTCCCGGAAATCGATGCGGTACGGATCGTAGCTCCGGACCTTATGCCGAGCGGCGTCGACGGGATTCTGCATGAACAGACACCCGAAAAAGCGATTTACACGGTCGATTTGACAGGCACAGCGGTTCCGTCCGAGGCTGGGGAGACCATGGTTATCTGCCGGGTTGCGTCATCGGACGGATCGACATACCAGCAGGCTGGTGCTCCCGCTCCGGACACGCAGATTTCCGCGTTTCATGTTATCACTCTCGATATTCCCGATCCCGAATGTGCGGGCGACGCGAATAATGGTTTTGGGGAGGCCGTTGAAATCGATTTTGGGGAATCGATAGCTGATCAGGTCTGTCTCCCAAATGATAACGCGGATTACTTTTCCTTCACCGTTCCGGAAGGCTACGGGGTAATGGGAGAAATCCAGATCTACAGTGATGCGGGTCCGACCTGCCTGACGCTCTTCGATGGGACGGAGAGCCAGATTGCCAGTGAATGTCCATTTGAAGGTCTTGAGGCTATTGAGCTCGGTGGACTCAATCTGATGCATGGACTGTATTATCTGAGAGTGTCGTCTAATCTTCCTGAAGGGGTGCGTCCTTACCTTCTCGAACTAAGGGCGGAACTTGTTGATATCACCCCATCGAATCCTGTTGATGTAACCCCTTCAACGCTTTACTGCGAACCGGAACAGGTATGGCTTCATGGTGACAATGCCTACCTTCTGGGCGCCAATGGCTACTGGGTACACAATATCAGCAATCCTGCGAACCCCGTTCAGCTTTCCCACGAGGAAATCTGGCATGGGAAAAGGGGCTGTTTCCATTACCCGTACTGCTACTACATAGTTTATATCAGCCCAGATGAGTCCCAGATCAATCTCATTGATTTCACCGATCCCGCGTCGCCGGTTCTGCATGATGATGTGCTTCACTTCTCATGCGAACTCGGCAGCCTTTGCATGAACTCAACCCACTTGTATGTCGGCACCAGCGTCAATCCGACCTCTATGGTTAGGATTTTTATGTATGGCTCCGATCCGCAAAACCCAATTGAGGTTGGTTATTTCAATGTACCCTACTACCCAAAGAGGTTGACGCTCATGGATTCGGAGGGACCCGACACCCATTTGGTTGCAATAATCGATCAGGACATTCGCTCGTTCGATGTGGAGGACCCGCTATGGGTCGACCCGGCAGGCACTTACAGTTTCACAAACGGCCACCCGAACGATATCACAACCTGGGATGATTTTATATTCATCGCCCATAATAATTGGGGAGCCGATGGATGGCTGTACGTGCTTGAACAGACAAGCGTACCCAGTGTTGTCGAAGTTGGATCGCTGGATATCCCCGCCGGCCCCGCTTGTGCATTCTCCATAGCTCACCAGTCGCCATATGTCTATATCGGCACAGGGGAGAGCGGGTTCACGATCTGCGATGTTTCAACTCCAAATGCACCGAGCCATGTTGTCACATGTCCTGATGTCCAAGACGGTCATGATCTCGATATAAGCGGAGATACGCTTTGTGTTATTCCAGATCAATTGGGCATGTGTATGTTTGATGTGTCCAATGTCCTCGAGCCTGAATTGGAGCACTGCCTTGACGTGATGAACTCACCCTGCGAGGCTCAGGTTACCGGCGACTACCTTCTGGTTGTGGACTCGTCGATCTCACGCTTCTCTGTGAAGACGATTGACATCTCCGATCCCCCGAATGCTGAAATTGTGGCTGAATGGGTTGCGACACCGCGGCTATCCTATATGTGGCTGGACAATGACAGGCTCGCGGTCGCCGGAACCTATGACTGGTACCTGCTGGATGCGAGCGATCCGCTCAACCTGACACTGGAGCATTCCGACTCGGAAATAAATACGATCAGAGCCATAGCGATTTGGGGCAACGCCCTGTATATTTCCATGGAATTCCCCGACAGTGTGGCGGTCTACAACATCACCAACCCATCCTCGCCGGTTTTTGAAACATTGTTTTTCCCTACATCGGCAGGAACGGATTTCTCTTTCCATGCCGGTTACATGTACATTTCAACGGTAGGAGGGATAGAGATTTACGAACTTAGTGATCCCTATAATCCCTTTCACACAAACACTTATTCCTTATTAGGCGTGTACGAATCGTCAATCTGCTGGGATATGCTTTACATGGTGACGCACAACTCACTTGAAATAGCGGACCTGAGCAGTCCAACCGCTCCGTCGTTCCTGGGCTCAGTGACGATTACCGGACCTGAACCGGTGTACGAACTTGCGGTAACGGGGTATTACGCCTACCTCGCGGGTGAGGTGGTTCCCCAAATAATCTCAGCCTGGCCGCCGGACAGTCCCTCTCTCTTCGGCACGGTATATGATTATCCACCTTATATGGTGAACGATTTATTGGTACACGAAGGCTATCTCTACGAGGTGTCCCACGATCGGGGTCTTCATATCTTCGATCTGTATTAATCCGGGTGGACAAAAGGGGCAAGCTGCTCTGAATGGAATAATTTGAGAAATTTTCGACCTGGAGGTTTTATCATGTTTCGGACTCTTTCACAATATGTACATGTGGCTGTCTTTATTGCGGTCTTCTCGTTGGGATGCCAGGGCAACCCCACCGTTCCCGCAGCATCACCGGAAGGTCCTGTGTGCGGCAAGCCGATACAATCTTCCTCGCATCAATGTCTCGGTTATTACATGCTGATGATCGACACAGACACGCTGAAAGTCGATCCGATTCCCGTGAGAACAGCGGAATGGCATTTCAACCTGACCGGGATTCTCAACACGACGATGGGAGTGTCGGCAGTCGGTGTTCCGAGCGAAGCCGATCCCGCGAACGGACTATTTGTTTTCGATATCACACTCACTCATCCGTTCGAGACAAAACCGCAGCTTGCGGGTTTCGACGTGAAGGGAATACTGATGGTTCCCGGGACATACGCGGTCGGATCGCTTATTTTTGCAGGCATGGATGAGACGAGACTCGAAAACGCCGATGGGTACACCCGCTGGTGGAATCCGACCGAGTTCACGTCGCCGGGAATGTTCGGATACACCCAGGGTAATCTTGCCCTGGGTCCGATGTCATCCCTTACGGCGACGATTAATCCTTACAAGCAATTCGCGGATTGCTTGAATTTAACTCAAGGAACATCATGGCTTTCGTTAACGCCTCTGGATGACGATCAGGGTCGGGGGGTGTTCACAGCGGGGAGCGAAAACGTACGACGTTACTACATCCGATTTCCGATGGACCCCGGTCCGCTCGTTGTATACGGTTACGCAATCGATGCGTCATGGGCGGTGCCTGTCCCGAATCCGCCGGGTGAAATTCCGGATGATTTTCCAATGGAAGCGAATCAGCCGGAAGCGTTTTTTGTGAGCTTTGAACCTGTCGCCAATACGCTTTTCCATGACAGTGAGTCGGGGAAATCCGGAGGTGTTCTTCGCTTCTGGGCAGATATCCGCGACTGGCAGGGGATGTACGCCGGGAATACTGCTGATGAAGTGGACATTGTGAGATTTTTCTCACCCGATCTCTGGACTGGAGGAGTTACCGCTGATTTAATCCATAATAGTGCGACAAAGGCTATGTACGAAGCCGACCTGACGGGAATCGCGGAACCTTTGGTCGCAGGGGAATTTCCTGTAATCATGAGAGTTGGGTCGAGCGATGGATCGACATACGATCAGGGATTTGGTCCGGCCCCGGATGCGGACCTCAGTGCGTTTAAAATATTAACTGTTGACGTTATCGATCCTGAATGCGAAGCCGATTCGAATAATTCTCATCTTGACGCTGAGGAAATCTGGGTCAATGATGATGTGAGCGGTTATCTGTGTGGCGGAACCGATGACGAGGACTGGTATTTCCTCGATATCTGGTCGGGTTGGAAGGCAGAGGGAGAATTACGGTTCTTCTGCGATGCCGATTCGTGCGGTGTCATAGTCCATGATGTGAACGGGTTGGTTCTTGATGGCGCGTCCTGTGTTGACGGGCTTGCGACAGTCAATCTTACCGATCTGGACCTGTACGTTGGGAAGTATTACATAAATGTGTTTACTTCGAGTTTCGACCAAGCTGTGACCTATTTCCTTGAAATTGAAGGGGAGAATGTTGATATCAAACCAACCAGCCCGGTTGATGTGACTCCGGACGGACTTATACTCGATCCGATATGGCTGGAAAAACGCGGCAACAACCTGTACTTAGGCGGATATACGGGATTCTGGGTCTATGACGTCAGCTATCCTGAAAATCCGCAGCTTTTATCCAGGACCAAAGATTTCACAACCACCTGGCCTGCGTTTAATTATCCCTACCTGTATTACTGCGAGAGCATTGGCGCCATTCCGGCAGGCATTGATGTCATCGATTACACCGATCCGGCGAATCCGGTGCATTATGAAGATGTTCTCGAAATTCCATACGAAACGCATTACATCACGTTGAATTCCGAATACCTGTTCTTGGCGGCCAACGATGGCGTCGGTGGTGGCATAATTTATATTTATGATATCGCCACAGACCCGTACAATCCGCAATATGTGAATGAATTCGTCGTCGATGAGAATGTAATCAGGCTTGGATTGCTCGATCCGGAGGGTCCTGAGACGGTTCTTGTAATGCTGACCAATACATACATGGGACTTTTCGATGTCGAAGACCCCATGAGCGTTTCCACCGTGGCCGCTTCACTACTGATTGATTCTACTCACCAGGATCTTTCAATCGGTGATGATTATTTCTACACAACCACAATTGATACATTCGATAACGGCTGGCTCAACATTAAAAGCTATTCATCCGGACCGGGCCTGGTCAATGAGAGCAGCACCTACACTTCATCCCGCGCAAGGTATGTGGATACGGCAGGCGATTACGCGTATATCGGCGGAGGGTCGCTCGGTCTCCATGTAATGGATATCTCCAATCCGTCATTGCCGTCATGGAAAGGATATCTTCCCACGGTGTCGGATTCTCACTATGTCTGCGCTGACGGCGATGTTTTAATAAATATCCCCGAGGGCGCAGGTTATGTGTGGTACGACCTTACCGATCCTGAAATTCCCAATGAAATATTCAGGCCTATGGTTCTGAACCAGCCGTTCGGTGTGACGATTCTTGGGGACCATGCGTATTTCACCGAAGGATACCTGTCATATACTGCCCTGAAAGTATTGAATGTTGCCGACCCGGGACATGCATATGTCGAGGGTGAATACCTGCTCGACGATGTCCTGTTTCCAATTGCCGGACGAGGCGAAATCATCGTTGTCGCCGGAACTGACAGTGATACGGTATGGATTTTCAATGTGGCTGATCCTGAAAATCCAGACCTGGTTACCCTGGAATCGTATTCGACAAGTATTATTGGACTCGGCGTAACCGATGAGGCGATATATATTTCCCTCCTTGATGGCACTATAGATATTTACGATACTACCTCCTGGCCTGTTGTAGTGGCAAAAACTCCGGTAAGCCTTCCCGACAAGCTCGGGAATCCCGTTTTCAGGGGCGACTGGATGTACGGGAATTCGACAACGGATGTTCATTATGTTGATATTTCCAGTCCGAACAGTCCGGCATATGTCGGTTCTTACACGCCGGGTTATGATCCGATAGACCTGGTAATTCAGGGTAATACTTTATATATCCTCACGACGGACACGCTGGAGGTTACGGATATTTCAGCGGGCGGTCTGCCTGTGTACACAGCCGATGTGGTATTGCCGTACAACCCGCCCGCGGATGTTCTGGCGATTGAAGGGCAGTATGCATATGCGGATATCGATCACTGGCAGCCCGTGACCGCGGTTAATCTCTGGCCGCCTGACAGCCCGTCCGTGTTCGGGGATATATATCCTGTTGAAGATGCATGGGAAGTGATTCAATTAGCTGTTGATAATGGCTACCTGTATGAGACGCTTTATTACAAGGGAGTACGAATATTCGATCTGTACTGATTTCGTAATTGTTGTACTTTGTATTGTATTCCAACATGGGAGGGTTCCGACATGTTCCGATCAAGCCTTGTATTCGCCTGGTTGTTTATTTTGATTCTATTTATCCTTGTGGGATGTAGTGACAATCCCACCAGCCCGGCGCCATCAACGGAAAATCCAGTGCTCGGTGAATCAGCGAGTTCTTCCTCGCATCAATGTCTTGGGTTCCACATGGTTGAGATTGATACTGAGAGCTATTCGGTTGAGATTATTCCTTTGCGATCAACTGAATGGCATTTTAATCTGACCGGGGTTCTTAACTCTACGATGGGAGTCTCGGCGGCCGGGGTGCCATCCGAGCATGATCCAGCGAACGGATTGTTTGTTTTTGATATTACTCTTGCGCATCCGTTCGATACATCGCCGCAGCTTGCGGGATTCGACGTGAAGGGAATTTTAATCACGCCGGGAACGTACGCGGTCGGGTCGCTCGTTTACGCGGGTGCGGATGAAACCCGTCTCGAAAATGCGGATGGATACACGCGCTGGTGGAATCCGACCGAGTTCACGTCACCGGGGATGCTTGGATACGAGGATGGAATTCTCGCGTCCGCTCCTGCCAGTGCTCTGACGGCGACAATAAATCCATACAAGCTGTTCGCGGATATTCTATATCCAACGAGCAATCTTGGGTCGGTCTGCTATGAACCATTGGACAGCGATCAGGGGAGAGCGGTTTTCACTGCCGGAAGCAGCAATACCCGTCGGTATGAGATCAGGTTCCCGATGGACCCGGGTCCGCTGGTTGTTTACGGATATGCAATTGACTGCGCGTGGAATCCGCCAAGCCCGAATCCGCCAGGGGAAGTCCCCGATGATTTCCCGATGAACGCTAATCAGCCTGAAGCCTATCGGATAGGGATTAAAACGGTTGCGAACACTCTCTATTATGATGATGAATTTGGAGTCGGCGGTGGGGTTCTGAGGCTTGAGATCGGTGTTTTCGACTGGCAGGGTCAGGCGGCTGGAAATATACCGCCGGAAATCGACGCGGTACGGATTATCGCTCCGGACCTTATGCCGAGTGGAGTGGATGGGATTTTACAGTACAAGACTGCGGAGAAAGCGGTCTACATGGCTGACCTGACCGGAGTGGCGGAACCATCGGAAGCTGGGGAAACGCTCGTTATCTGCCGGGTTGCGTCATCGGATGGTTCGACATACCAGCAGACTGGAGCTCCTGCCCCAACCGATTCCCTGTCGGCATACCAGGTTCTTGCGCTCGATATCCCCGATCCGGATTGTGCGGCAGATGCCAATAACGATTTCGGCGAGGCGGTTCCGATCGATTTCGGCGGTGAGGCAATCGATCAGGTGTGCAATCCGGATGATGGGTATGATTTTTATTCGTTTTACATTCCCGTCGGGTATGAAGCGACTGGCGAGATCAGGCTGAACGCCAATGCCGATCCTCCGTGGCCAACGCAACCGACTCTGAGACTGTATGACGGGTCGGAATCCCACATAGCCGATGTTTATGTGGCGGATGGGGTCGCGGTTTTATCATTTGATGAACTGGCGCTGATGCCCGGACAATATTACATAAGAGTGGGAAGTCCATGTTGCGATAACGTGGTGCCGTATCTTCTTGAACTGGACGGGGAGCTTGTGGATGTGGTACCCATTGACCCGGTCGATGTGACACCGGAGACGCTCTATGTCAATCCGCGATATGTCTGGCTTCATGATCAGTATGCTTTCCTCTGCGGCTATGAGTGCTGGGTGTATGATCTGACCGATCCCGCGAATCCCATTCAGGTTGCCAATGAGGATTACTACCTGGCAGAGGTAGGAAATTTCCACTATCCATATTGTTACTATTCAACGATCTCGGGAATTGATGAACGGCAGTTAGGCCTGGTTGATTTCACTGACCCGCTTGCCCCGGTACAGCACGAGGGATTAATCACGTATCCTGACGGAATAAAAGGAATATGCCTTGATTCCACACACCTGTATCTCCATACAGGTTCCGCTCCCGCCTATGAAATCAAAATATATGACTACATAACCGATCCGCTTGATCCTGTCGAGGTCGGCAGCATCCCAATCACCTATTACACATATTATATGGCGCTGACAGAGATAGACGGCTTTGGAAAGTATCTGGTAGTAGGCGATGCGGATGGCGCCATGATTCATGCGTATTCGGTTGATGACCCGTCGGCAGTCACAGACGTAGTTCCCTATCCGTTTCCAGCAGGCTCACCGCGCGGCATGTCGACCCGGGGGAATCTGATTTATCTTGCTTATGCCAAGAGCGGCAATGATGGATGGTTATATGTAATGCACCTCGATCCGTCAATGCCCGGTTTTTTTGAATTCGGATCGGTGGATATACCCGGTGAAGGCGGCTTTACCGCTCTTGACTGGCCGTATGTGTTTATCGGTGATACTTCCGCAGGGCTTACCGTCTGCGATGTCTCCATTCCTTCAACCCCGATTCACAAATGTTCGGTACCGCTTATTTCCCTGGGGGGGCATCTATCGATTAATGAGCATATTCTTTGTATTGCTCCATATAACGCGGGGCTTCAGGTGTTCGACATACAGAATCCCTCTTTACCCGATCCCATTGCCCGTCTAAAGGTGGTCAATAATCCCTGGTCAGCGGTAGTTTCCGGCGATTATCTTATTGTTGCTGATATGGCGTTTGGATATTCTGCAATCAAGACTGTGGATATCTCCGATCCATCAAACGCACATGTTGTTGGAGAGTTTTTCCTGTCGGTCCCGCCCTGCTATCTGGACCTGCAGAATGACATCCTGGCAGTTGCGTCCATGAAACAATGGATGCTTTTCGATGCGAGCGATCCGACCGATCTGTCGCTTATAATAGCCGTTCCATTACCCGAGGACATAATGGCCATTGCCATGCATAATGATGCGCTGTATGTCGCGCTGGACTCAAAAAAAGTGGTTACATATGACATCGGTTCTCTGCCCTTTGTAACAACCACGGATATGTTCGTTGCGCCTGACATTGCGCGTGGTTTTTCCTTCTATTGGGCTTGTATGTATCTCGATACAGATCCCGGCCTGGAAATATATTCGGTCGCCGATCCACTGAATCCGTCCTATATCGGCGCGTATCCAATGGCTTCAGACCTTGAGGATTCATCGGTGCAGGGCGATTATATCTACCTGATTACGGATACGGATCTTGAGATCGCGAACCTGAGCGACCCGTCAATCCCTGCTTTCGAGAGCACAATCGATGTCGGCGCGTTTGATCCGCTTGACGGTATCACCATGGTCGGGCAGTTCGCGTATATTCACGGCTCGAAACCGATGCCGCCGTATTTCTGCAATGTATGGCCGTCGGACAGCCCGTCAGCGCTCGGTCAGGTTCATCCCGGGGAATATACAATCAGCAGCATGGTAATCGATAACAGCTATCTTTACGAAATGGTTCCATATTATAAGGGGATTCATATATTCCAGCTTTATTAACCGGTTTACTCAACTTGCAGCACGGGCATCCGGGAGATGCTGGAACATACGGGAGATGAGTTATCTGGAAATATTGTTCCCGTTATGACCGATTAAAATTTGATTAAAGGTCAAAAGAACGTACTAAAACGTGGATTATATTCCATTAAATACAATAAACTAACTGGAGGATGCAAAATCCATGAACAAATTATTTTCAGCACTATCCATTATTCTGGCGCTTGTTCTTCTAACCGTGATTCCCGCGATTGCGGGAGAGGGACGCGATGAAGTCGAGTCCAATGACAGCAGGAGCCTCGCTGACAGCATCGATGAATTCGTTATCCGGGGACATATGGATGAGGAAGACGGCGATGACTGGTTTGTCCTTGCGGGACAGGAGGGTTTCCACCCGACTTTCATCATCTACTTCGATGACGAGGAAGTGGAAGTCGATTTCGCAGTTTACAGCGATGATGAACAGGTAGGCGAGGCCCTGGACTGGGGAACGGAAGAAGAGATCACATGTCAGGTTCCCAGCGTATGCTATGTCCATGTCTGGTGGTGGGATGGTGAAGGCGATTATGAAATCGAGATCATCCCGGGATCCGACGAATGCGCCGGTGAAGATGAGATCGAGCCGAACGACGAAATCGACCTTGCCGACCTGATCGATGGTCTGGAGATTAACGGTTATATCTGCGTGGGTGACGAGGATTGGTTTGTGCTCGATGGCCAGGAAGGTACAAATCCGACGTTCACCATCTATTTCGATGACGAAGATTTCGAGATAGATTTCGAGATCTACAGTGACGAGGAACTGATTGAAGGCGCGTACGACTGGGGCTCCAAAGAGAGCATCACCTGTCGTGTGCCCGGTTTGTGCCATGTTTACGTTTATTATTATGAAGGCGAAGGCGAGTATACGATTGAAATTGAGCCATGATAAGCGGTAAGTAACGACGATGTAGTAAAACAACGCCCCGGCTTATATGGTCGGGGTTTTTCAGTTTCTTTCTCCATCTCAACTCAGACGCTGTCAATAATTTGCGTTTTACTGTTATAATTACATTAACCAGATCCGGAGGTGTGTTTGTCATGCGTACATTCTTATCTTCCGCCATTTGCATATTTCTCCTCGCAGGTATTGCGTTAGCCGGATGCCAGGGCGGTCCGACCGATCCCGATCCGCTTTCCGACCCAGGCATCCTGATGTCGCGTGATGGTTCATCCGAACGGACCCATCAATGTCTCGGGTATTATCTTATTGAGGTGGATTCCGAGAGTTACGGGATTGAAGTGCATCCATTACGGTCGGCGGAATGGCATTTCAATCTGACGGGGATTCTGAACTCTACGATGGGAGTTTCCGCAGCCGGGGTGCCATCCGAACATGATCCCGCGAACGGATTATTCGTTTTCGATATCACGCTTGCTCATCCGTTCGGAACATCACCGCAGTTGGCGGGATTCGATGTGAAGGGAATTTTAGTCACACCGGGCACGTACGCGGTCGGGTCGCTTGTTTATGCGGGCGCTGATGAGACCCGTCTTGAAAATGCCGATGGATACACGCGTTGGTGGAATCCGACGGAGTTTACGTCACCCGGAATGCTCGGATATGAAGATGGAATTCTAGCGTCCGCGCCGGGAAGTTCATTAACAGCGACAGTGAATCCATACAAGCTGTTCGCGGATATTCTCTATGCGACGAGCAGTTTGGGTGCTGTATGCTATGAACCGCTCGACAGCGACCAGGGGAGAGCGGTTTTCACTGCCGGAAGCAGCAACACCCGTCGATATGAAATCAGATTCCCGATGGACCCCGGTCCGCAGATCGTGTATGGATACGCAATTGACTGCGCGTGGAATCCGCCGTCACCGAATCCTCCAGATGCGGTTCCGGATGATTTTCCAATGAACGCGAATCAGCCGGAAGCGTACCGGATTGGTTTGAAGACGACTGCAAATACACTCTATTACGACAGCGAGTCGGGAATCGGCGGCGGGGTTTTAAGGCTTGAGGCCGGTATTTTCGACTGGCAGGGACAGGCTGCGGGAAATATTGTCCCGGAAATCGACGCGGTACGGGTCGTGGCTCCGGACCTGATGCCGAGCGGCGCTGACGGAATTCTGCATAAACAGACAGCCGAAAAAGCGGTTTACACGGTCGATTTGACAGGTACAGCGGTTCCGTCGGAAGCGGGAGAAACGCTCATTGTCTGCCGGGTGGGATCATCGGATGGCTCGACATACCAGCAGACTGCGATGCCTGCTCCGGATGATTCTCTGTCGGCATATAATGTTCTCGTACTCGATATCCCCGATCCCGAATGTTCAGCGGATGCCAACAATGACTGGCTTGAGGCGGTAGAGATTGTATTTGGTGACCAGGTTATCGATCAGGTATGTCTTCCCGATGATTACCGTGATTTTTATTTTTTCGAAATCGATCCGGGTTATGACATATCAGGTGGTATCAGTCTCTGGTGCGATGCCGAACCCACGAAACTCGGGTTGTACGATGATTCCTATGCTCTGATTGAAGAAGTGAATGTTTCTGGTGGTGAAGCGTCTATCGGACTTCAAAATCTCGCTCTCACGCCGGGGCAGTATTTTATCCGCGTGCTGACATCGAATGATACACAGACATCTCCCTATCTGCTTGAATTTACGGGAGAGCTTACAGATGTAATTCCATCTAACCCGGTGGATGTCACTCCGTCGGACCTTTACGTCAATCCGGAAAGAGTCTGGCTGCACGATGATTATGCGATTCTTTTTGGAATGGGCCTCTGGGTGTATGACATAAGCGATCCAACCAATCCGGTGCAGGTGTACACCGAGAAAATTTACATGAACGAGGCTTTCTGTTTCAATTATCCATATCTGTACTATACAAACGGACTCGGTATCGATGAAACAGAAATCAACATGATTGATTTCACTGATATTACTTCTCCGGTTAACCATGAGGGTCTTATGATCATCATGATGGATCTTGGTGATATAACCATGAACTCGACCCATCTGTATGTGGGCACCAGTGTGAATCCCACCTCAGAAGTATATATATATGACTATGCGACCGACCCGCTGAATCCTGACAAGGTCGGCGAATTCAATGTTCCGTATGGTCCGCAGCGTCTTGGGTTAATCGATCCGGAGGGGCCGGATACCAGGATTGTAGAATGCACATGGCATGACATTATCGTGTATGACGTGGAAAATCCCTCTTCGGTCACTCAGAAAGGTTCTTATACCTACCCAGCCGGCTGGGCGAGGGATATTGCCATCGAAGGTAACTACATATATGCAGCATCTGTAATAAGTACAGGGGAAGGATTTCTGAAGATATTGTATTCAGCGACCAACAGTGTTCTCGAATTCGGTTCCGTTGATGTGCCTGATAGTGCATGGTATATCGATCTTGAGTGGCCTTACGCGTATATTGGTAATGATGAATCCGGGCTGACGATATGCGAAGTTACGAACCCGGCCGACCCGGTTTATATCAGCTCAACACCGATGATTTCCCAGGGGAGGGATCTAGCGGTTCGGGATGACCTTGCATATATCATTCCCTATAGAGCCGGTTTCCAGATTTTCGACTGCGGTATCCCGCAAATACCTTCATCTCTCTCTCGTCTTAAGGTGGTAAACAGTGCATATTCATTTGTTGAAAAGGATGACTGGCTGATTACAGCGGGTTTCGATGGGATCAAGACACTTGACATTTCCGACCCATCCAGCACGTATGTTGCTGCTGAGTATTTCCCTGCATATCCTGGTTCCGAACTGCAGTTGTATGGCGATGTCCTGGCGACAGATTCAGGTAAAATCTGGGCACTGCATGACGCTTCGGATCCGCTTAATATCTCACCTATGTATTTTAAGACTGAGGCTGACTTTGTCTACGCGCTTGGCATTTATGAAAACGCGATCTATGTTTATATAAGTCAGGTAGGCCATCCGGTTAAAATTTACGACATTTCCAACCCATATTCACCCCATTATGAAATGACAATGTCGTTTACTTATGGCGTCTATGATTTCACTTTCAACGGGGATTACATGTATGTTTGCTCGGGAGATGCCATAGAGATATATTCAATTACCAATCCGCTCAATCCCGCTTATGTCGGGTCTTATTCCACCCCCGGCAGTCCGGGCTATATGGAATCGGAGATCCACGGTAATTACCTGTATGCCCTGACATATGATTCAATTGAAATCGCCGATCTAACTGACCCGGCAGCGCCTGCTAATTTGGGCTCTGAACTGCTCCCGCCACCGGACATGGGCGGCTATGGCTTCCTCACCGTGGAAGGGCAGTTCGGGTATGCAGCAGGTTACACAACAGATCCGGTATCGTTCTGGGTCTGGCCCCCGAACAGTCCTGCCAACCTGGGTCATATTTATGGTGATATTCTTTATCACCACCCACGCGATCTCCTGGCGTTTGACGGCTATTTATACGAAGCTTCCCAAACTATGGGATTGTATATATTTGACTTGTATTAATTGTGCCGGTCGCTTCCAGCGATCGGGCGTCTTTTTACCATTAGCTTGAAGCTGACGGCACAATGGGTTGATTGCACATGTGATATTCCTGTAGCGGGCGGACTTTCGGTAAGCCGTGACGCGCGGTTTCGATTGCCTTCACCGCAGCCCATGCTCCGGATAATGTGGTGATGTGTGGAATACCGCGACGGTACGCCTCCTCGCCGACCGCAAGCTCATCGTAATATGATTCCCTTCCCAGCGGTGTGTTGATTATCAGGTGAATGAGACCATTTTTCATCTGGTCGAGCGCGTTCGGACGTCCCTCGCTGACCTTGTTGATCTGCGTTGTCGGTATCCCGGCGGTCGTGAGGCTTTTGTAGGTTCCGGCTGTGGCGAAAATCTGATAGCCAAGAAAATGAAGCTCGCGCGCGATCGGCAGCACCTTTTCCTTATCACGATCATTCACGCTGATAAAAACCCCTCCCTCAAGCGGAAGCGGTGAATTGACAGCCGCCTGCGATTTCGCGAACGCCTCCCCGAAACCGTGCGCGATACCCATGACCTCGCCGGTCGACCGCATCTCCGGTCCGAGGAAATAGCTGATCCTGTCGAAACGCGCAAACGGGAATTTTACTTCCTTGACCGAAACATGCGACGGAATCGGGTCGTCGGGAAGATTCATGTCGGCAAGTTTTTCGCCGACAAGCGTTCTCGCCGCCGCCCGTGCCCATGAAATGCCGGTTGCTTTCGAGACGAACGGAACCGTGCGGCTCGCGCGCGGATTAAGTTCGAGCACATACAGCTTGCCCTCGAAAAGTGCGAACTGAAGATTCAGAAGCCCCACTATGCCCAGTTCCAGCGCGAGGAGTTTGGTAATTCTGATCATCTCCGCCCGGACCTCATCCGAGAGCATGTAGGGCGGAAGGACACACGCGGAATCGCCGGAATGAATTCCCGCCTCCTCGATATGCTGCATGATTCCGCAGATGAGACACTGCTCGCCATCCGAAACCGCGTCGACATCGAACTCGAAAGCGTCCTCAAGGAACCGGTCGATCAATACAGGCTCGCCATCCGATGCCTGCGCCGCCTCGAAGAAGAAACTGGTCAACCGCTCTTCATCGTAGACGATCTCCATCGCGCGTCCGCCGAGCACATACGACGGTCGCACCAGAACCGGATATCCGATCCTGCTCGCAATAGCCGTCGCCTCATCGACCGTGGACGCGGTCCCGAAATCAGGGCGGTTGATCCCGTGACGGTCGAGCAGAACCGCGAACCGTCCGCGATCCTCGGTCAGATCGATTGCCTCCCATCCGGTTCCAAGGATCGGGATGCCGGCAACCTCAAGTTTCGATGCCAGTTTCAGAGGGGTTCCGCCACCGAATTGCAGCACCACCCCAAGTGGCTTCTCCAGTCGGCAGATTCCGATAACATCCTCCAGAGTGAGCGATTCGAAATACAGGCGGTCGGCGATATCGTAATCGGTCGATACGGTCTCCGGATTGCTGTTGACCATTACCACCTTGTAACCCGCGTCCCTGAGGGCGAAAGCGACCTGCACGCAGCAGTAATCGAATTCGATTCCCTGCCCGATTCGGTTGGGTCCGCTTCCGAGAATCACGACCGTGTTGTCGCCGAGACGTTCAGCCTCGTTTTCCTCCCCGAATGTGGAGTAATAATATGGAGTTACCGCGTGGAATTCCGCCGCGCATGTGTCGACTGTCCGGTAGCACTGATCGATGTTATTTTCTTCCCTGAAACGCCTGATCTGCACAGGATTTTTGTGCCAGAGATGCGCGATCTGCCTGTCGGAAAACCCGTGCCGTTTCGCTTCGAGAATCATTTCCCCGGCATGGTCTTTCACAAGGGGATCGACTGAATTGCCCGCGAAGCTGACAAGGTCTTTTTCCACATTCAGAAGCTGTTTTATTTGATCGAGAAACCACGGATCGATGTGTGTTGTCTTCGCGATTGTCTCAATTGGAATATCCAGCGCGAGCGCGTATCGCAGGAAGAAAATGTTGAATGGATCGGGCTGTTTTAAACGCCTGAGGACAAGCTCTTTCCATTCGCCGCGAAGGTGCGCCTCGATGTTGTCGATCAGGATAGCGTCCATTCCGTCCGCGCCGAGACCGTAACGCCCGATCTCAAGTCCACGCAGAGCTTTCTGGAGAGCTTCCGTAAAACTGCGGCCGATCGCCATCGTCTCCCCGACCGATTTCATCTGCGAGCCGAGTTTCCTGTCGGCTGTGGGGAATTTTTCAAACGCCCATCTTGGGATTTTTACAACAACGTAATCGAGTGTCGGCTCGAATGCCGAGATTGTCTCGCCTGTGATGTCGTTCGGAATTTCACCCAGGGTCATTCCGACCGCAAGCTGCGCCGCGATTTTTGCAATTGGGAATCCTGTCGCTTTTGACGCGAGCGCGGATGATCGCGACACTCTCGGGTTCATCTCGATGATAACCATGCGTCCGGTTTCAGGATGGATGCCGAACTGGATGTTCGAGCCGCCGGTATCGACTCCGACCGCGCGGATGACCCCGATCGCCGCGTCGCGCATGAGCTGGTATTCCCTGTCGGTCAGGGTCTGGGCGGGCGCGACCGTGATCGAGTCGCCCGTGTGAATTCCGAGCGGGTCAAAATTCTCAATCGAGCAGACTATGACCACGTTGTCGACATGGTCGCGCATTACCTCAAGCTCGAATTCTTTCCAGCCGACAAGCGATTCTTCGACGAGCACCATTCCGACCGGCGACGCGGCAAGTCCCAGTTGAACGAGCGAATGAAATTCCTCTATGTTGTATGCCACGGATGCGCCGATGCCGCCGAGTGTGTATGCCGGACGGATGATCACGGGAAATCCGGTTTCCTCAGTGACTTTTTCCGCTTCCTCGAGATT